>DASYNR010000033.1:0-11295 GCA_036008485.1 Candidatus Acidiferrales bacterium
TCGTCTCGCGCCACAAAATGCGCCACGCCGCTCGTCGCGTTGTGGGTCATCGCGCCGCCCAACTCCTGTTTCGTAACTTCTTCGTGCGTCACCGTTTTGATTACGTCCGGCCCGGTCACGAACATGTAAGAAGTTTCGCGCGTCATGAAAATAAAATCCGTAATCGCCGGCGAATAAACTGCGCCGCCCGCGCAGGGCCCCATAATCGCGCTGATCTGTGGAACCACTCCGCTGGCCAGCGTGTTCCGCAGAAAAATATCCGCGTATCCGGCGAGCGACATCACACCTTCCTGAATTCGCGCGCCGCCAGAATCATTCAGTCCGATCACCGGCGCACCCGCGCGCATCGCCAGGTCCATAATTTTGCAAATCTTCAACGCATTAGTTTCAGAAAGCGATCCACCGAACACGGTAAAATCCTGCGCGAAAACATAAACGAGTCTTCCGCCAATTCTTCCATAGCCGGTAACAAACCCATCGCCGGCCGGCCGCTGCTCGTCCATTCCAAAATCCGTGGAACGGTGCCGCACAAATTTATCCAATTCCTCGAACGTGCCTTCGTCCAGTAAGAGGTCCACGCGTTCGCGCGCCGTCAACTTGCCGGCCTTGTGCTCGCGCTCGCGGCGTTCCGCCCCGCCGCCGGCTTCCGCTTCCGCGTTCATCCGCCGCAGGTGCTCGAGTTTTTCTTCGTATGACATTTTCTTGTGAATCAAGAAGGGCGTGCGCCAGGCACAGAAAAATTTCTTATCAGCTAATTTTCAATCCAACCGGCCCAATATATTCCGATTGCGGACGAATCAAATGATCCTCCGCATGTTGTTCAATCACGTGCGCGCACCAGCCCGCCACGCGCCCGCACGCGAACATCGCCACGAATTGCGCCGGCTCCAGTCCCAGAGCTTGCAGCACCAGCGCCGTATAAAATTCCACGTTCGTTCGCAAATTGCGCCCCGGCTTCGCTTCCGCCAGAACTCGCAGCGCAGTTTGCTCAATCGCAATCGCCAAATCATATAGCTGACGATTTTCCAGCCGCGCCTTCCCCAGCCCTTCCGCCACTTTGTTCAAAACTTCCGCTCGAGGATCCCGCACCCGATAAACGCGATGCCCAAATCCCATGATGCGGCGCCCCTGCGATAACTCATTCTTCAGCCACGCTTCCGCGCGATCCGCTGACCCAATCTCGTGCAGCATGTCCAGCACCGGCCCTGGCGCTCCGCCGTGAAGCGGCCCCTTCAACGCGCCGAGCGCGCCAGTCACCGCGCTCACCATGTCCGAACGCGTGCTCGCAATCACACGCGCCGTAAATGTTGACGCGTTCATTCCATGATCGATAACCGTCACCCAATACGCGTCCAGCGCTTTCGCAGCGGCCGGATCAACTTCGCGTCCATGAACCATGTAAAGGAAATTTGCGGCCAGCGGCAAATCAGCGCGCGGCGGAATCGGATCTTTTCCCTGCGCGATTCGCGCGTGCGCCGCCACGATTGTCGGAAAGCACGCCGTCAATCGCATCGCCGCCGCGAAATCCGCAGCAGGTGTGATTGCATTTGGATCTGCAAGTCCCAACGAAAGCGTCGCGCATCCCATTCGCAGAGCGTCAATTGGCGGAGCGGATTTCGCCGCTTGCAATACATCCAGCGTCAGCGGCGAAAGTTGACGCAATTCCGCCATTTGCGAAACCATTTCGCGCAACTCCACGCGATCCGGCAATCGTCCGCGCCATAATAAATATGCTGCTGCTTCCAATCCAGCGTGCGCCGCTAATTCTTCCACGGAGTATCCGCCAATAATCAGCACGCCGTTCAGGCCATCCACGTGGCTCATGCGCGTGCGCGCCGCCACTACTCCTTCAAGCCCTCGCGGCGTTCCGGCGGTCGCTGTCATCTCAAATCTCCTGGCCCAATTCGGTTCATTAAAATTTTACCTGACTGAAATCTGCAGGCTCGCAAGAGTGCCACAACGCGAGACATTCCGGCAAGCACACTTCGCGTTTCACAATTTTTATTTTACGAAGGAATTTCCGCGTCTTCAATTCGGCTGCCAATTTCATTTGCCGGACGAAATATCCACACCGCCATGCGCGTCGCGATCGCAGTGCCGCCAAGCAGCAGCACAATTCCCAATGCCAACTCACCGCACCGCGCAGCAACGTGAACCGGAACAGACGCAATGTCGCCAATCATCAGCGTGACGCGCACGAGCCCCAGCAAAATCGCCAGATACATCGCAACAACGATCAGGAACGCCGGAATTGTAAGTAATACGCGTTTCATAAATTATTTCCGTTTTAGTGAAGTCCAGACCAATCATCGCCAATCAAAATTGAATTGCTGGGATTCGACGGATCGTATTTCACGCTCGCCGGCTGCCCTGCAATTAATTTGTGCGGCATCACCCGCGCTTCCAGACCAGTCACATCCTGCGCCGTTTCATACGTCACGCCGGAAATTGAATAGCTGTAGCAAATCATTTGCCGTGTGATATTTGCATTCGCACCGTTGCTCTTCTTGAAAACTCCCATCACGCGCTGCTCATCCGCCGGAATTTCCTGCTTCATCAAATCAATCACTCGCCCTTCGGCGATGCGCCCGACTTGATTCACGTGCAAACGCCGCCGCCGCTCGACTTCGTCCAGCGTGGGCGGTTTATTTTTCCATTTGTAGATGAGAGTTCCGGCGATCAGCACTACGGCCGCGCCTGCGCCAAGCCAAACGCGCGGGTCATTCGCCAGTTTCGATAGGTCAGGAAAATCTTTCAACGCGCTGCCTGTTTTGCGGGTTCCGACTCGAAAATTCCGCCGATGGAATCTTTCGCCGCCGCCCAGTCTTTCAAGAATGAAGCCAAACCTGCATCTGTCAGAGGATGCTTGAACAACATTTCAAAGAGTTTGAACGGCATCGTCCCAATGTGCGCGCCCATTTTCGCCGCTTCTACAACATGCATCGGATGCCGCAAACTCGCCGCCAGAACTTCCGTCTTATAACCGTACTGGCGGTAGATCGTCATAATCTCTGACACAAGCGCCAATCCATTTTCAGAAATATCATCCAGCCGTCCCAGGAACGGGCTGCAATAGTTCGCTCCCGCCTTCGCCACAATCAGCGCTTGCGACGCGGAAAACACCAGCGTCACATTCGTGCGGATGCCTTCTTTGGAAAGCTGGCTCACCGCGCGGATTCCGTCCGGCGTCATCGGAATTTTCACAATCACGTTCGGATGCCACGTGGTAATTTCGTGGCCTTCCTTCAGCATTCCGGCCGTGTCGGTGGAAACAACTTCAGCATTCACCACGCCGGGCTTCACAATATTGCAAATTTCAATAATCAGTTCCTTGAATTTGCGCTTTTCTTTGGCCACCAGCGTTGGGTTCGTCGTAATTCCGTCCAGAATTCCCATCGCTGCCGCTTGTTTGATTTCGTCAACGCTTGCTGTATCCAGGAAGAATTTCATTTTCGTTATCCTTTAACTACCTTGCGCGATCACCGGATTCCGCAAAGTGGCCACGCCGCTCACCACCACTTCCACAACATCGCCCGCCTGCACCGGTCCAACGCCCGCCGGAGTTCCCGTCGCAATCACGTCGCCCGGCAAAAGCGTCATCACCTGCGAAATCCATCTGATTATAACATCAACAGAAAATAGCATTTCCGTTCCGCGGCCCGATTGCTTCTTCACTCCATTCAAAAATGTCTCTACCGTCGCCGACTTCACATCGAATTCTGTTTCCATCACTGGCCCAAATGGACAAAACGTGTCAAAGCCTTTTCCGCGCGTCCACTGCCCGTCGGATTTTTGCAAATCGCGCGCCGTCACGTCATTCAAGCAAGAGTAGCCGGCGATGTAAGGAGCCACGTCATCGTTCAGCCCCAAACGGAAGCACCTGCGGCCGATAATCACTGCAATTTCGCCTTCGTAATCCACGCGCTTTGATATTGACGGCATCACGATCGGCTCTTCCGGAGCAATGATTGCAGAAGGAGGTTTCAGAAATATCAATGGCTCGGGCGGCACATCGTTGCCCATCTCGCTGGCATGATCTCTGTAGTTGCGGCCCACGCAGACAATTTTGCTCGGCACTGAAGGCGGCAGGAATTTTATTTCAGGCAGCGTCCATGTGCGCGCGCCGGCTTTCCACCCGGTGGCGAAATCGCCCAAAGCTTCGCGCACGGATCCACCTTCCACAATTCCAAATAGCGCTGGCGGACGAGTTTCGCTGCTTGCGAGGGATTCAGGAGCTTGAAGAACGACTGGCTGGAAGCGGCAGATTTTCATTTCGGCGTCGGACCCTCGCCAATGATGCCGGGGTTGCCGAAAATCCGCAACTAGTTAATGCGAAGGCCTGCGAGGCGACTGCTGCATCGTCAATTGGTGATGGTGTCGCGCGCTACGAATCATACTTCCTACCCACAACAACACCGCCGCCAGCGTGTACGCCACAATTCCCATAACAAATATCTGGAACGCGCCCATGCGGTCCGCCAACTCTTCAAAATAAATCGTCCAAGCCCAGTAGCACAGGCAGGCCATTCCCAGTCCAATCGCTCCCGCAGGCAGCACATCCTTCGGCGAATTTCGGAATCGCCCCACTGGAATCAATCCCGTAAGAAACAGCGCGCCCACTGCCAGCGCATTTCGCACTGAAGCGAACCGGTCGAAATACGGAACTCGGTTTGCGATCAAAAGCCATGCGGTCAGTATCATCGAAAGCAGCACACCTTCAAACGCGCCTGTCACAATTACACGACGCAGCGCACGGATAGTGTGCTGTAGCCGTTCGTATTTCTCGCGTGAATAGGAACCGTTTGCCGTAATGCCTGCCATTGCGCCGTATTGGCGCTCAATTTTCTTTTTGTGGTACTGCTGCCGTTACAGGACTGCTGAATGGACTTTCATTTCCAGAGCGGTCCACCGCGGTAACCCGGTACGTGTATTGCTTGCCGGGCTCTGCATTATTATCACGGAGCGTCGGCGTCAACAATAGGCTCTTAGTAATTCGTTCGCCGGTGGTGCCCGGTTGTTCACTACGATAGACGTAATAGCCCTGCAAATCGGTTTCCTGATTAATGTCCCACGATAGTTCGATGTATCCGCCGCCGTTTCCAGTTGCCTGCTCGCCGCGAATTGGCACGGCCACCAGCCGCTGCGGCGCTGCCGGAGGAAAAATATCTTTCGGCGTCACGATCAATGGAGCGGAATCGCTCGACTCCACCGGCTGCCCCTGCTCGTCCGCCACAGTTCGCACCACGTAAACGTACGTCACTCCGAATGTAAATTCGGTATCGCGGAAACTATTTCCCGGCGCCGGACCCAACAGCGCGAGTGGTACGCTCATTTTTAATTTTGATATGTCTGCAATTTCGCCGGCCGGAACTGGCGCGTCCGCAGGAAGTTCTCCACGATACACGCGATAGCCGGCAATCCCGCCGCTCGCCGCAGTTTCCGCGCGCGGCGCTACCCATCCAAGCTCAATCGCAGTTTCTTTCAGCGCGGTCATCCGGACGGTCGCCGGCGCGGGCGGCACCGGCAAAGTTCGCACCGAAACAATATTGGAATCGGCCGACGCGCGCTTCGTCGAAGCCCGCGCTCTCACCATGTAAATAGTGTCCTGCCCGTGAAGTGAAGCAGGTTTCAGCGGATCGCGAAATTCGATCAGACCATTCTTCAAATATGTGTCCACCAGCGCCGAAGGCACCGTGTAGATAAGTTGCGTCGCCGTTTTCGCTGCCGCACCAGACGCTCCGGCCGCGCGCTCGCCGCGAAATATTTCAATCGACGGAAGCGCGGCCAGCGTTTCGTTCTCGTCGGATTTTTTCGGGAGTGTAAAAGTTAGAACTACGGAACTGCCTTGTTGCCGCGCCGCCAAGTCCGTCACCGGCTTTGGCACCACCGGCCGCGGCGGAGTCGGCACGCCCGGCGCTCCGCACGCGGCGATGCAAACGCATATTAGTAATTCGAATAAAATTATGGAGTGTTGGCGGGAAGCTGGAGCAGCGCGCATTGCGGATAGCCTGCTCACAGGGTCACAGGATGTAGCGGCTCAAATCCTGATTTTTCACAATCTCCGCGAGTTGCTTGCTCACGTAATCCGTATCGATCTTCATCACTTTGCGTTTCATGTCCGGCGCTTCAAAAGAAATTTCTTCCAGCAATTTTTCCATGATGGTGTGCAGCCGTCTCGCGCCAATATTTTCGGTTTGCTCGTTCACCTGCGTGGCGAATCGCGCAATCGTCGCGATTCCGTCGTCACTAAACGTTAGCTTCAATCCTTCCGTCTCCATCAACGCAACATATTGTTTGATCAGCGCGTTTTTTGGCTCCGTCAAAATGCGAATGAAATCCGCTTCGCCCAGTGAGGTCAGCTCCACGCGAATCGGCAAACGTCCCTGCAACTCCGGAATCAAATCAGAAGGCTTGCTCACGTGGAAAGCGCCCGCGGCGATAAATAAAATGTGGTCGGTGCGGATCATTCCGTAGCGCGTGTTTACAGTCGTGCCTTCGATAATCGGCAGAATGTCCCGCTGCACGCCTTCGCGCGAAACGTCTGGCCCATGGCCCGATTCGCGCCCGGCAATTTTATCCACTTCATCAATAAAGATGATTCCCATTTGTTCCGCGCGCTCCACAGCACCGCGCGTCACCTGATCCATGTCGATCAGCTTGCCTTCTTCTTCCTGAATTAAATAATCAAACGCTTCGGAAACTGTCATCTTCCGCTTTTTCTTTTGCTGCCCGAACATTCCCGAAAGCATTTCGCGGATGTCCGTTCCCATTTCTTCCACGCCCTGGTTGGACATGATTTCAAATGACGGCATCGCGCGTTCGCGCACGTCCACTTCCACCATGCGCGCGTCCAGTTTACCTTCGCGCAATTGCGCGCGCAGTTTTTCCCGCGTGCGAACCATCTGTTCCTGATTTGCAGTTTCCGATTGTGGCGTCGTCGCATTCGCCGGATCCGGCGGTGGAGTTGGCGGCAGCAATAAATCCACCACTCGTTCTTCGGCGGCTTGCTCCGCGCGCTCGGCTACCTCGTCCAATTTTTCTTCGCGCACCATGTCGATGGAAGTTTCCACCAGATCCCGCACCATCGATTCCACGTCGCGTCCGACATAGCCAACTTCCGTGTACTTGGAAGCTTCCACTTTCACAAAAGGACATCCCGCCAGCCGCGCCAGCCTCCGCGCAATTTCAGTTTTTCCCACGCCGGTCGGCCCAATCATCAAAATATTTTTTGGCATCACTTCTTCGGCCATTTCGGCCGGTAACTTTTGCCGCCGCACGCGATTGCGCAACGCGATTGCCACTGCCTTCTTCGCTGCCGCCTGTCCAACAATATATTTGTCCAGCTCCACCACGATTTCGCGCGGCGTCAATTCGTCAAACGACGGAATTGCCACCGCCTCTTCGGCCTGAGTGTCGCCCGGAAGATAAATCACTTCATCTCGATTCACGTTGTCCGTCATGATCCCTTTTCAGAATTCCGAAACCTGCTTACAACTCTTCCGCTGTGAAATTTCCATTCGTGAAAATGCAAATCTCGCTCGCGATTTGCATGGCTTCCATCGCAATTTCCTTTGCGCTCATTTTCGTATTCTTCGCCAGCGCTCGCGCCGCCGAAAGCGCGTAAGGTCCTCCGGATCCAATCGCGCAAATTCCATCGTCCGGCTCAATCACATCGCCATGCCCGGAAAGTAAAAATGTTCCTTTCGTGTCCGCCACCACCAGCAATGCATCCAGGTGACGCAGCGCCCGATCCGTGCGCCATTCTTTTGCAAGCTCCACCGCCGCTCGCGAAAGGTTTCCGTGAAATTCCTGCAATTTATTTTCAAATCGCCCAAAAAGTGAAAACGCGTCGGCCGTCGAGCCCGCAAATCCTGCCAGCACTTTATCGTCAAACAACCGGCGAATTTTCTTCGCCGAATGTTTCATCACATGCTCGCCGACGGTCACCTGCCCGTCTCCGACCATCACAACCTTATTGTCTTTGCGCACGCACAGCACGGTTGTGCTGCGAATCCTGTTGCTGCGGATTCTTTCCGCGCGCGCTTTTCTCTCGCGCAATTGCCCGCTCCGTCCGCTGGTTGGCATCCCACGATTATACCGCTTTGCGCGTCCGCAACCCAAAAACACTTCAATTCATCGTAAGAAAATGTCGGGCATTCATTTCCGGTGCGACGTTTGCATTTGCGAACGAGCTAATTTTGTTGCGTTGGCGGCTTTCCAGTATCGGCGGTAGGCTTGTTAGTGAACCTCTTCAGGCCTCGCGCATCCCGTTTCTCGGGCCTACAGGATGGAACATGCGAACTAATAAACCCTTTATCAGTATTTTATTGATTACAGTTCTGTTCGTTCTCGCCGGATGTGCTGCAGGAACGAAAATCGTTATAGGTCAGCCGCCTCCGCCCGTAACAGGCACTTTTACCAACGCCACTTTGACCGGCACCTATGCATTCTTGATTCGCGGCTCAAGTTCCGGATTCTATAGCATTGCCGGAACTATCCAGGCGAACGGCAGCGGTTCAATCACCGCGGGCACGGTGGATATCAACAGTCCGGGGACTTCAACGCTCGCAAATAATGTGGCCGTCACTGGCACTTACATCGTGCAGGCCGATGGACGCACCACGGCAACTCTGAATTCCACTGCCGGAAATTTTGTGATCGATTTCGTTTTGATTTCCAATTCGCACGGCCTGGCCATTCGCTTCAATACCACCGCAACAGGCAGCGGCGCGATTGACTTGCAACAATCAGCCGCATTTTCGACGGCCGCGATCGCCGGCTCCTTCGCGTTCAGCATGTTTGGCGGAGATCACAACGGCAATTTTGAAACCACCGCCGGCGCGTTCACCACGACGAACATTAATAACTCGGACGGTATTCAGGCGGGCGTGCAGGACATCAATGACAATGGCGCTCTGAGCGTGAATCGTTCATTGACGGGCGCATTCGCCGCTCCGGCCACAAACGGACGAGGCACTGGCACGCTCACCACAAATGTCGGCAGCGTGAACGTCGCCTACTACATCGTTGACTTTAACCACGTAATCTTCATCGAGACTGATTCCGCCCCAGTGCTGGCCGGAAATGCCTTTCGCCAATCGGGCACCGCGCTAACGGGAAATCTGGTTCTTCAAATGTTCGGCTCAAGTGCCAACCGTACATTCGCTGCGGGCGCAATCCTGAATACAGACAACGTCTCCAGCATACTCACCACCAGCACCGAGGACGTCAACGTAGCCGGCACCCTCACACAAAATCTCCCAATCAGCGGCGCGTTTTCCGCTGTGCTGAATGGACGCGGCACAATCACCTTGCCCGGCAGTTCCGGACTCGCCAGCCTCGTTTTTTACCCAACCACCGGCGGCATTCTCCTGCTCTCGATTGACGGTACTTCCGTGGCCACCGGCACCGCATTCGCTCAGCAGATATCTAGTCCTTCCAACAGTTCGGTGAACGGCATTTTTGGATTTTTCCTGGCAGGAGCGAATACTGCCGGAGCCGTGGACGCAGTTGCTGCGCTCACTGCCGACGGCAAAGGTAACTTCACTGGAAATCTTGATGAGAACAGCGCCGGCACTCTCGCCAGCACGATCGCGCTCACCGGCACCTACACACTCGCGTCAACCGGCCGCGGCACAGCCGTATTGACCGGTTCCACCGGAAGCACAAACATAATTTTCTATGAGGCCGATGCTTTCGACTTTATTTTCATCGAAACGGATACCGGACAGGTTGCCACCGGAATAATTCAGGCGCCGATTCCGCAAAACCAGGATTGACGCCGAATTCAGAAATGCGCGCGAAGCAGCGTCCCTTATGGAAGTGCCCAAAATGCGGTGAGCGATTTGTCACCGCGAACATCTGGCATTCCTGCGGACGTTTCTCGCTCAAACAGCTTCTCTCGAAGTCCGATCCAAATATCCGCCGCATCCTGCGCAAACTTACAAAAATGGTGCGCGCTTGCGGGCCGGTCCGCATTATTCCCCAGAAAACGCGCCTCGTATTCACCACGCGCGTACGATTCCTTGCTGTTTATCCGCGTGCGCACGCGCTCGAACTCGGCATCGAGCTGCCGGAACGCAATCCCAATCCGCGCTTCCACAAAATCGAGAGCTACACGAAGCGCATGCACGGACATTACTTGCGCATCACGGACGAATCCCAACTCGACGCGCAATTTAGAAGTTGGCTGCGCCGCTCGTATCGTCTCGGCGAACAAAAACCGCCGCGCAAATCTGCCGCGAAATAAGCTTAAGCGCGCAGCCCCGCGGTCACTGCCTCCGCAAATGTCTGAATCTCAGATGTCTGTGTAAAAATATGCGAAGCAATCCGAATCCGCGGCGAACCATATCCAGTCCGAATCGCTCGCTTCCCGCATTCCTCCGACACTTTCACGAGATCGCCCCTCGTATTGAAAAAACTCACCAGCCCGCCATAAAAATCTTCGCGGCTCGCATTCGCTGTTCGCAGTTCCGGATGCGACACAATCACCTCGCGCACTCGTTGCGCCTGCTGATGTATCCGCGCATAAATCCGCTCCGCACCAATCGTGTGATAAAAATCCAGCGCTGCCTTAAATCCCACCATCACCGAAAGATTCGACGTCCCCAAATTTTCAAGCCGGTAAGCCTTCAGCGTGTAGTCGTGCCATGAACCCGAACAAGTATTCACCCATAGTCGCTCCAATAATTCTGGGCGTACAAATAAAAGCCCCGTTCCTTTCGGTGTCATCAACCATTTGTGTGCGCTCGACGCGTAAAAATCGCAGCCCAAATCGTGCACATCCAGCGGCAATTGCCCGACGGCGTGCGCGCCATCCACGTGCGTCATCACGCCCTTCGCACGCGCCATCGCGCAAATTTGTTTCACCGGCAAAATCAATCCCGTCGGCGAAGCAATATGGCTGAATACCAATATTTTCGTCCGTGGCGTAATTGCCCGCTCAAATAGCGCCACCACTTCCTCAGGACTTTCCGGCGGAGTCGGCAGCGTCACATTTACAATTTTTATTCCATAGCGCGCCGCTTTTTGTTCCCAGCATCCGCGGCAACCCGGATGCTCCTGATCCGTCAAAATCGCTTCGTCGCCGGACTGCATATCCAGCCCGTTGCACACCACATTATTTGCTTCCGTCGCGTTCCGCAGAATCGCCAACTCGTCCCGGTTGACGTGCAGAAACGCCGCCATCGCGTCGCGCAATTCATGTATGCGCGTATTTTCTTCATATCCGAACCACGGAAACGCCGGCTCGCGGAATTCCTCCGCCGTCAACATATGTTCAATCGTCGCGCGCAG
>DASYNR010000034.1:0-6453 GCA_036008485.1 Candidatus Acidiferrales bacterium
AATTTGGACCAAATTTTCGGAATTGATGGCGCGTGGATGGCTCACGTACTGCCGGGAAGCTGGAAGCCATTTTCAGGACTGATTGCGCGAGGAATTTTCGGAATATTCCCGATTACGATTTACATGATCGTGTCATTTTACGCGCTGCATCTGGTGGCGAACTGGACGGAATTCAGCAGGAAGATTTATCGCCGCATGTCACTGCTGCAAACGGTGACGATGCTGCTGTTCCTTTCGCTGATGCTTTCGCTGCCGATTAAGATTTTGCTGCGCTTAGTTTTTCGCGTGAAGTATGTGTGGGAGACGCCATGGTTCAGCGTCTAGCTCGCATGAACGCGGCAGAGCACGTTCAGTTCACATTCGAGGAGGCAGTGGGTGCCTGAACCGAATAGTCCCGATCCAATAGTAAGTAAATCGTTCAGCACCATTCTGCTGATCTCCGTATTTTTGTTGATGGTCACTGTGGCCTGGTCGCTGTACGACGAGTTCTTTGGTCTGCGGCCGTGGCGCGGATACCAACGCGATTTTACGGCTGCGTACGAGAAGTATTTGACGAAACAGATCGCGCAGGAAAAGAAAACCGAAGCAGCAGTATTTGCCGCGCCTGATTATATTCAACTGAAATCAAATTTGGATGCCGCGCAGAAGTCCGTGCAGTCGGCGGATGCGCAATTGGATCAGCAATTGGCGCTGCTCGAAGAGCAGCGCGCCGCGATGACTCCTGCATTTCAGGACGCACGCGGAAAAGTTGTGGCGCTGATCTATCAAATGGAAATTGTGCCGGTATCGGATAAGAGCGGGCGCGCTTCGCGTCAAAAAGATTTGGACGAAGCGAAGAATGAAATTCACGAGGTGGAGTGGCCGACGGGCGGCGGAGCTGTTGAAGTAAAGAAATGGAAATATGATGATCTGAATCAAACTTTCACCGATTTGATGGCCGCGAAAGCGGCGCTGGTGGTAAAGCGCGCCGATACGGATACGCCGGTGAAAGACGCGCAGGACAAGCTGAACGATTATGTGAAGCGTAATTTGCCGGGACTGAGTTTGGCGGCGCTGGAAGGTCTGCGCAATTCGCTGACGACTTTCAAAGTTGATCTACGGCAGATCAACGTGAACCCCACCGGCACGATGATCAACAATTTGGGCGGCGCGGGATTGGTGGACCGCTGTCAATCGTGTCACATCGCGATGGATCCGTTGGTTGTTCCTGTGACGATGACGCTCACCAAAGCCGACCTGGGAATGGCGAAGAGCCACGACGCTCCTTTCACCACGCATCCCGACCCCGAACTTTTCAAATTTCATTCGCTGGAAAAATTTGGTTGCTCGCCGTGCCACGGTGGCAACGGACGCGCGCTGGATTCCGTCGAGAAGGCTCACGGACGTTACGAACATTGGCTGTGGCCGCTGAACTATCCCGAAAATTACAATGCGGGCTGCCAGAATTGCCACGCCGCGGATATGGTTACCGAGCATGCGGAAGTTTTGAATCGCGGACGCTCGCTATATCGCACACGCGGCTGCATCGGCTGCCACAAGTACGCCGGATTCGACGACGAGAACGAACGTCTGACGGCAACGCGGCAACAAATTTTGCAGTTGGAAAGCACAAAATCAGCGTACGCGCTGCAAATTCCGCGTTTGAATACGCAAGCCGACCAGGCCAGTGACAATACGACATCGCATCAACTTAGAGATCGCGCACTAAATATGACCGTCGAAAGCGCCAAGCTGGATTCGCAGATTGAAGCTCTCGATACGCTTTCTTCTTCGTTGATGCGAGAGGTGAAACGCGTCGGGCCGGACCTTAAAGAAGTACAGATGAAGCTTCGGAAAGAATGGATACCGGTGTGGCTTGCGCAGACGCACACGTTCCGTCCAACAACGAAGATGCCGCAATTTCGTTTAGAGCCGGACGAGATTCAGAAGATCGCCGCATTCATTTGGCAATCGGGGATTACCGGACAGACTTTGCCGAATCAAGCTGCGGGCGACGCCAATCACGGGAAGCAATTAATTCAATCGCGCGGATGTATGGCTTGCCACTCGCTCGGCGAAGGCGGAAATGCCGTTGGCGGAGATTACGCCGCGAACTTGAGCCGCGTCGGCGAGAAGGATAATTACAATTATCTTGTGCGCTGGGTCCACAATCCCCGCGAGCGCACGCTGCCGTACTGCCCGTTTGAGAAGAAAGATATTACGCCGGCGGATTACGCGAAGCATGGCTTGCCATTCCAATTCGATTTGGATCACTCGCGTTGTCCAAATGACGGCCACCAGCTTGAAGTGCAGCAGCCGACAATTATGCCGAGTCTGCGTCTGACGGATTCGGACTCGCGCGATATCGCCAGCTTCCTCGTAACGCAGAAGCATGCTGACGCAACATATTCCGCGGCGCCGTTCATGGACGATCCGAAATTCGCCGCGGCAGGAAAAGCACTCGTTCAACATTATGGCTGCGCGGGATGCCACGAAATTTCCGGTCTTGAAGATGAAGGCCGCATCGGAACGGAACTTACCAACGAAGGCAGCAAGCCAATCGAGCGTTTGGATTTCGCGCGCTACACAGAAGATGCGAAGCGCGGTATTCAGACGAATGGCAAGCCCGATCCCCGCGGCACATGGTATGACGCGAAGGGATTTTTTGAAGCGAAACTGGTGAACCCGGCGGTATTTGATTACGCCAAAGTGAAACCGGATCCGATGGATCGCCTGCGCATGCCGACGCCGAACTTGAATGACGCGCTGCCGGGTATCACTCCGAAAAATAATTTGGACGCGCTGACATCATTCCTGCTGGGCAGCGTGGATCCACAATTGCCCCCGGAATATATGTACAAGCCGGCGGACCGGCGCAAAGCGATTCAAGAGGGCTGGTGGATCGCCACGAAATATAATTGCATCGGCTGCCACCAGATTGGCATTGGTCAGAAAACGATCATGCAGGATTTGCCTTTCTACCAGTCGGATGCAAAGGCGAATCTGCCGCCATCGCTCACGAGCGAAGGCGCGCGAGTAAATCCGGAATGGCTGCGGCAATTTTTGGCGAATCCTTCGCTCAGCACAACGGACACGAATAAGAACGGCGTTCGCAGCTACCTTGAAGTGCGCATGCCAACCTTCTTCTTGTCGGACGACGAAGTTCGCAAGCTGGTGCTGTTCTTCGGAGCACTTTCATCGCAGGCCGAGCCTTTCATTCCGGAGAAACGCGTTCCGCTTACCACCGCGGAAACGGAATTGGCGCGCGATCTATTCACGAATCCCGCGGCTCCTTGCTTGAAGTGCCATGCTACGGGCGATCCCACGCACGACAAGACGGCTACCGCACCGAACTTTATTTTGGCCGGCGAAAGATTGCGTCAGCCGTGGGCAGAGCGTTGGGTAACCGATCCGGCGAAAATTATTCCCGGCACGGCGATGCCCAGCGGATTATTCAATCGCGTTGGCGATCGCTGGGTGTTCAACGGCAAATTGCCGAGCGCATTCGACAACTATCACGGCGATCACGCGGACTTGATGGTGCGTTTCCTGCTGGCGATGACTCCTGAAGAACAGCGCAGGCTAGGCGGACGCACGCCATCGGGCGGCGGGGCGGCGCCTTCAGGAAAATAGACGGCGACGGCCGAAAGCACTACAATATTGGCATTCAATCGTATTCAACTCAGGAGGAAAGATTCGCAAATGAAACTTCGCCATAGTGGGTACATCATCGTCACCGCCGCGCTGGCCATCGCGCTGGTTAGCTGCGGAAAGAAAGAAGACACAACTTCCGAAACGCCCGCGGCAACCACTGCGCCCGCCGGACAGCCTGTGGATGCGGCAACCGCGGGAACAATTACCGGCACAATTAAATTGGACGGCACACCGCCGGCGCCGGGCAAAATCAGCATGGCTGCCGAAGCGTATTGCGCACAACAGCATCCGACGCCCGTGCCTGCCGAAGACGTTGTCGTAGGACCTGGAGGAACGTTGGCGAACGCGGTCGTCTATATATCTGACGACATGAGCAAGTGGGCCACAACAATTCCAAGCACGCCTGCGGTAATTGATCAGAAGGGTTGCATGTATCACCCCCACGTCGTAGCGATGGTGGCCGGACAGCAATTGCAGATCACAAATAGCGACCAAACCACCCACAATATTCATCCGCTGCCGAAGGATAACGCCGAGTGGAACCTTTCTCAGCCGCCCGGATCCGCGCCGATGATGAAGACCTGGAATCGTCCTGAGGACGCAATCGCGGTGAAGTGCAACGTGCACCCGTGGATGAAGTCCTACATGTTCGCCTTCAAGAATAATTATTTCGCGGTCACCGGACCGGACGGAAAGTATTCCATCGCAAACGTGCCGCCGGGAACTTACACCGTTACCGTGTGGCAGGAAAAGTATGGCAATAAGACGACAAGCGTAACTGTTCCCGCAAAGGGAACTGCGACTGGCGACGTTTCGTTCAACGCTGCTTCGGGCGATTAATTTTTAAGTTGAGAAGTTCTGGCGGGGAAGTGCCTGGCATTCGCGAAATTTGCGGCGCCAACGCTTCCTCGCCAATTTTAGTAAATGAAGTTCGTAAATGTAGTTCGCAAATTCTTCCATGCTAGCTGGCAACTACAACAAAGCGCTGAATCGTTTTTGCATCGGCATGTCCGTCCTTACCGGAGGCTTGCTGACGGCCGGAGCGCTGGTCACCTCGAATGACGCCGGACTTTCGATTCCCGATTGGCCGCTTGCGTATGGCTCGATGGTGCCGCCATTCGTCGGCGGAATCCGCTACGAATTCACGCATCGCGTAATCGCGGGAATTGTTGCTTCGCTCACCGTGGTTCTCGCCGTGTGGCTCTATCGAGTGGAATCGCGCGCCTGGGTGCGCACATTCGGATATCTGGCGATGTGCACGGTGATCGCGCAGGCAGTTCTGGGCGGCATGACCGTAATTTTCCGCCAGCCGTGGGCAGTTTCCACGGCGCACGCGTCCGTGGCGCAGATTTTCTTTTGCTCGCTGATTAGCCTTTCACTTTTCACCAGCCAATGGTGGCAGGAAGACCTGACTGCAATCCCGGATACCGGCTCGCCTCACTTGCGCTCTCTCACCGTTTGGACTGCGTGCGTCACATTTTTTCAATTGGTTTTGGGCGCGGCGTACCGGCACGGCGGCTCGGGCATTGGCCCGCATCTGGTGGGCGCTGCGGTCGTCACCGGAATGGTTTTCTGGACGGCTGGCGCGCTTCGTAATCGCTTCCCATCGTCCGCGCCATTTAAATTTTGCCGTGTCCTGCTGCACGCGCTTGTCGGGATGCAATTAATCCTGGGCGGCGCCGCGTGGTGGTCACGTCTTGCGACGAAGGACGCGCCGCAGCCGATGCCTGTGATGGTTTACTTGACCGTGGCGCACGTAGTGTTTGGCGCGCTGACGCTGGCTGGAACTGTGGTCGTGGCGATCGTGAGCTATCGTCTGCTGACGCCTTCGCTTTCGCGCGCCGTTGCCAGTAATCGTGCTGCGCAGGAGGCGATGTGAGCGCCGCGCGAGCAATTCCTGTCACCGCAAATCCTTCGCGCGCGATGGCGTATGTTTCGCTCACGAAGCCGGACGTATCTTTCTTGGTCGTAATGACGACGCTTGCCGGATATTATTTGGGTTCGCGCGGCCCGCTGGACTGGGCTCGCATGTTGCACACTGTTTTCGGTACCACTTTGGTTGCAGCAGGCACGTCTGCTTTGAATCACTATATTGAGCGCGCGTCGGACGCGTTTATGCGACGTACCGCATCGCGTCCATTGCCCACCGGACAACTTCGGCCGCGAGATGCGGCGATTTTCGGCGGCGCGCTAGTCGTTCTGGGCACAATTTATCTCGCGCTGGTGGCAGGGCCGCTGGCCGCCGGATTGGGCCTGTTCACGTCCGTAAGCTACCTCGCGCTCTATACGCCCCTGAAGAAGCGTACGACGCTTGCAACGGCGATTGGCGCCATTCCTGGCGCGATGCCTCCGCTAATTGGGTGGGTGGCAGCGCGCGGATCGCTCTCGAAAGAGGCGTGGATACTTTTTGCGATTATGGTGCTGTGGCAGTTTCCGCACTTCTTCGCGATTGCCTGGATGTATCGAGAGGATTACGCGCGGGCCGGAATTAAAATGCTGCCGACGGTGGACCCCCAGGGCACGCGCACGTTCCGTCAAATTATCGGCACGGCGATACTGTTGCTGCCGGTAAGTTTGCTGCCTGCGTTGATCGGGATGACGGGCGTTCTTTATTTTTTCAGCGCGGTGGTACTGGGATTCATGCTGATTCAACTTTGCCTGTGGGCTTCGGCGAGCCGCACCAACGTCCGCGCCAAGTGGCTGATGCACGCCACGGTTTTGCATCTGCCGATACTGCTTGGGCTGATGATGTACGACAAGATTCGGGCGTAGATTCGGAATTAGTGACAGTTGATAAGGAGGCTTCGGCCTTGGCTGAGA
>DASYNR010000035.1:0-7037 GCA_036008485.1 Candidatus Acidiferrales bacterium
GCACCGCTTAGATCTCAGAGAGGTTGAGGACCGAAGCTCTGAAACTCTCACGGTGAATCAGCTTTGGGCGGATCGTTCCGCCAACCATCGATACGGCCTAAACAGCGGCCATGATTTCTCTATCCGAATCCCAATTTGCATTGGGACGAGAGCGCCCAATCAATCCCACGGTCTAGCTTGCGCTGACCAGCGGCACCCGCGAGCTGCTCTCGACACGAACGACTTCTGGATACCCTCGATTGGTGCGCAGCATCCAGTAGAGTCGCACTGCCAACTTTCTTGCCGCCGCCACTTTAGCAATTCCTTTCGCCTTCCGATGGCAGCGATGCAAATACTCATTCCGAAATCCAGGGTCGTAGCGCACTGCCGACTGCGCCGCCTCGACCAGCAGCATCCTCATAAAGCGATTGCCTTGCTTGCTGATCGAACCGAACCGCTGATGTCCGCCGGAACTGTATTCTCGCGGAATCAGGCCCAGATAACTGGCTACTTGCTTGCCGCGCTGAAAACGAGAAACATCTCCCATGGTCAGCACGAACGCCATGGAAGTAATCGGTCCCACTCCCGGCTGCGTCATCAACAGGCGCGCTTTTTCGTTCTTCTCCGCGGCTTCCACAACGGATCGATCCAGCAACTCAATCTGGCCGTTCAACATCTCTCTTAACTTGAACAGGTCTTCACGTCGCCGGCCGGCCCATGGCTTCAACGGCAGCTCGCGGAGCACTTTCTCTCCGGCTTTGCTCCACAGCTTCCGCTTCTTCGTCACACCCTGATTCATCGCCAGATGCTGCAACTCGTTTTTCACCTGCGTCCGAATCCGCACCAGCTTGTGGCGATGAATCAAAAGCTGCCGCAGATCTTTTTCTTGGCCGGACGGTGTCCAGATTCGCGGAAACCGTCCTTCAATGAGTAACTTCAGAATCAGCGCGGCGTCGCGCCGGTCGGTCTTCTGTTGCCGCACCTCACAGGCGCGAATCTTTGCTGCATCTCCCACCCACACGTTGTGTCCCGCCGTCGTGGCCATCTCCACAAACCACTGACAGTTGCCCGTCGACTCCATTCCAATCAGAGCAGGCCCAGCTAATCCACGATAGAACTTCTCCGCTTCACCCGACGCATGATCCAACTTCTTTTCATCTGTCTCCCCAGTCAGCGTGTCCAGAAAAGAAATCTGTTGCCAACTGGGATGGTAATCACATCCAATAATAATCATCGAAGGCTCCTTCCTACCGACTGCTTCGGTCCTCTAACCCAAAGCATACTCGGCTACCGAATGGAGCCTTCGTTCTTATCCAATCAGCCCTGCAGGCCTCCAGAAATCGATCCATCCGTACTTGACCACTTGAGATCTGCCGGTAACTTTCCACTGAGTGACCACTGAAATGGAGGCGTCCCCCCTTGCATGCCTGGCTTATAGGTGTAGTCTTTGCCTGATTCTGCATCCGGGAGCGGGATGGCCTGATCCGTCGAAGTCGGCTGCTGCGCGGCGACTATGACTGGGAATGCAAACAAGACTAAAAGACAGAATAATCGAGCTGGGCTGGTGCGGAACATAACTGCCTCCAAGTGGGCGAATTGATGGCGGTTCTTATAAGTCATCAGCGGACCTATTGTCAACAATTAAATAGGAGTGCAGTATAACGTCCGGGCAACTGTCGTCGCGCGGTGCCATTGTTCGGAAGTACGGGATTTTTCGCCTGTACAAAGGAGCTTGTCAGTTAGCGCGATCCCGTCGTCAGTGACGGCGGATGGGGGATTCGACCCTCCGAAGATCGTTTCGGATCTAACGGTTTTCAAGATCGCCTGTTTCAACCACTCACTCGCCACGCATTGCTTTAATCCACACAGTGAATTGCTTTGCCGCGCGCACGCGGCCAGCCTATAATCCGCCCTACTCATGCCTCTAGCGAATGGCGTCAAATTGGGCCCTTACGAAATCATCGCGCCGCTCGGCGCGGGCGGCATGGGCGAAGTCTATCGCGCGAAGGATACGCGCCTCGATCGCACCGTCGCCATAAAAGTTTTGCCTCCGCATTTGGCCGAAACACCTGAAGCGCGGCAGCGATTTGAGCGCGAAGCTCGCGCCGTCTCCGCGCTGAATCACCCGAACATCTGCACGCTTTACGACGTCGGCTCGCAGAACGGCGCCGAATATCTCGTGATGGAATATCTCGAGGGCGAAACGCTGGCCGCGCGTTTGGAAAAAGGCGCGCTGCCTCTTGATCAAACACTGAAAATCGGAATTGAAATTGCCGACGCGCTCGAAAAAGCGCATCGACAGGGAATTATCCATCGCGATTTGAAGCCGGGAAATATCATGCTCACGAAATCCGGCGCGGGTTACATAGCAAAGCTTTTGGATTTTGGATTGGCGAAGGCCGTCGAATCCGTACCGGTCTCCGGGCTGACCGTCGCCGAAACCAGTCCTCCCACTCGTGATCCGGTTACCGACGCCGGCGTCGTCCTCGGCACATATCAATACATGGCGCCGGAAATAATCGAAGGTCTTGAAGCTGACGCGCGCGTGGATATTTTTTCGTTCGGCGCCGTGCTTTATGAAATGGCCACTGGCAAGCGCGCGTTTGATGGCAAAACTCAGGCCAGTGTGCTGGCCGCTGTTCTGGCGTCGGAACCAAAACCAATTTCCTCCACGCAACCAGCAACTCCGGCCACGCTCGACCGCATTGTGAAATTCTGCCTCGCGAAAGATCGCGATGAACGCTGGCAATCCGCGCACGACGTGAAACTTGAATTGCAGTGGATCGCCGAAGGCGGTTCCGAAAAGGGATTACCGGCGCCCGGCGTCTCGCCTGGAAAAGGACGCGAACGAATTGCGTGGGCCGTCGCCGCGATTGCGATTTTCGCCGCTGCAATGTTTGTGATATTTTTTCCGCGCGGCACATCCAAACCCGAACAATCGATTCAGGTCAGCGCGGATCTCGGCGCGGCTGCGAACATTCAGACCGAATTCTCCGGGCCGAATGCAATTCTTTCTCCTGACGGCGCCAAGTTGGTTTTTGCCGCGCAAGGTTCCGATAAGAAGCGCCGTCTCTATATACGTCCGCTCGATCAGTTGCAGGCCACGGTACTTGCAGGAGCCGAAGACGCCACCCAGCCTTTTTTCTCGCCGGATAGCCAGTGGATTGCATTTTTTGCTGATGGAAAATTAAAGAAAATTTCCGTCCACGGCGATGCGCCGGAAGTTATTTGCGATTCGCGCGCCGCCCAGACCGGAAGTTGGGGCGACGACGGAAATATTATTCTCGGCAACCGGAATGATTCAGCGTTGTCGAAGGTTTCTTCATCAGGCGGCACGCCCGCACCTTTCACCACGCTCGACAAATCGAAGAGCGAAACTTCCCAACACTGGCCTCAGGTTCTTCCCGGAAGCAAAGTGGTGCTCTACACATCGCAAGCCACTAACACAAATTCTTATGAGGATGCGGATATCGTCGCTTACACGGTAGCGTCCGGTCAGGCGAAAACAATTTTGCATGGCGGCTTTCACGCGATTTATTTGCCGGCTGGCTATCTCGTCTACATGCACACCGGCACGCTTTTCGCGATTCCGTTTGATCCGAAGCGGCTGGAGACGACCGGTCCGGCCACCGCCGTCTTGGAAAATGTTGTGGCCAGCCCCGACAGGGGAACCGCGCAATTTTCCATTTCAGATAACGGAACTCTCGTGTATGTTGCCGGCTCCGCGGTTGACCGCAATCTTTCCATCTATTGGATGGATGCCGAGGGAAATTTCAGTCCGCTCCGCGAAACGCCCGCCGACTACGGCAGTCTTGCGCTCTCGCCGGATGGCAAGCGATTGGCGATGGATATTAGAGCGTCAAAAAGGACGGATATCTGGATTTACGATTTGGAGCGAGGCACTCTCACCCGGCTCACTTTTGCCGCTGACGGAAATTTCAGGCCTGTCTGGACGCCGAATGGCGAGCGCATCGTTTACAACTCATCTGAAAAAGGAAAGCCGCAAAATCTTTGGTGGATTCGATCCGATGGCGGCGGATCCCCAGAGCGGTTGACGCAAAGCGATAGCTTCCAGATTTCCGGGTCGTGGACTCCTGACGGCAAGACGCTCGCTTTCACCCAGCGGAATCCCGGCACCGGAATGGACGTTATGACTATGTCCCTCGATGGCAGCGAAAAAAACGGTTGGAAACCGGGACAGCCAAAAGCATTTTTGAACACTCAATTCTTTGAAACGGATCCGGAATTTTCGCCCGACGGCCGATGGATCGCATACATATCCAACGAATCCGGAACCAACGAAATTTACGTGCGTCCATTCCCCGGCCCCGGCGGCAAAACGCAAATTTCCACCGGCGGTGGTTCTTTGCCGCAATGGTCCCGCAACGGCAAGGAGCTTTATTACATCGCATCCACACGCGACAAAATTATGGCCGTCACTTACTCAGCGATCGGCGATTCCTTTCGCGCGGAAAAACCACGCATTTGGTCGACCGGCCAAATTTCCGAACGCGGCGCCTACGTCCCAGGTCCAGACGGAAAACGAATCGGAGTCCTGAAATCTCCCGGCGCGGTTGACGCCCCTCCCATCAACAAAGTGGAATTCATCTTCAATTTCATCGATCAGATCCGCAGCAAAGTCTCCGCCAGCGCCAACAAATGAACTCAGATGCAGCTTATTAAGGATAAGCTAAGCTCCGAAACCGCGCGTCTCCGTACACAATGCGCGATTGATGTAGGGGCGGGTCCGCGACCCGCCCGCCTCCGAATGCGATTCTAAACGATTGATTTTATTGGCTTTAGCGGAGGCTGGCCCGATCCAACAATCGCGCTTTTTCAAAAAAACTGTACCCCCACCCCCGGGGGTCGTTAACCATGTGTGTGCTAATAAAGGACTTACGGCGATCTGGTGCGCAAGTGTGTGCTAATAAGGGGCTTAGCGAAAAAGCGCTACTCGTTTTCAGGCGGGGCCGGGGACTGTCCGTTAGTTCTTACTCTCTGATCTTCCTCTGATCTTTTCTCCGCGTCTCTGCGTTTAAGCCTTTTTCCGTCTTTTTCCGTCCCCAAAAACTGCACTATAATGCACTTTTTGCAAAATTCCGTCCCAAACATGCATTATAGTGCACTTTTTAGCCGCGTCACGCCACCACCCACGTATCTCAATCGCGCGCCAGGTAGTACCGACGGTTCATTGCGTCTCGGTACCAACGCTTCATAATTGTTAGCGCACCCGGAAAACTTCAGTCCCATAGGCGCGCACTTGGGCGCTTCCTAAAATGGACGCGGGTCAAATCTCTCATGTCGGTCCTTCGTGGCAGAACCGGAATTGTGCTCACCTGGCTGATTTTTGTCGGCGGGTACGCCGCTGTCTCCCTGGCGCTTCACAGCGGCCCGCGCTTGACGGCCTTTGGCGACATCGCGCTTTGCGTGGTGTTGCTTTTTGCCAATGCCGGGCTTCTGGTAAACGCCTCGTCTTCCGATTGGCGTCGAAACGCTTTTTGGATGTTGATGGGAATGGGTTGCGGACTCTGGCTGATTGGCCAATTGCTGCGCACAAATTTTGAAGTCCTGCATCATCAGCGAATTCCCGCTCCGTTTCTTGGCGACGTAATTTTCTTTTTGCACACCGTTCCACTTTTGGGCGCGCTGGCCTTGCGTCCGCACAAGAAAGATGACGATCGCAGTCTGCGATTCGGCCGCGTGGATTTCCAACTTTTGTTTTCCTGGTGGGTCTATCTTTATTTCTTCGTTGTAATTCCGTGGCAATATATCGCGCCAAACGCGAAACAATATTCCATCAGCTACACGCGAGTTTATGCGGTGGAAAATTTCACTCTCGTTGCCGCGCTTCTTTATCTCGTCGGGCGCAATCACGGTCCGTGGCGAAAAGTATATTCGCATCTTGCAGGCGCAGCGGCGATGTACGCGTTCAGTTCAATCGTGATTGATATCGCTACGCGGCAAGGCGTTTATCAATCCGGAAGTTTGTACGATCTTCCACTCGTCGCATCTTTTGTGTGGTTCGGCGTTGCCGGAAATATCGCGCGGCGCGAATGTCTTCCGGCGGAACGATCGATCGTTCCTCGCGCGGCGGAGTCCGCGGAAATGCCTGCGGAAAATCCGTGGCCCGCGCGAATGGCAATGGCCGCAGCTTTGTCGCTTCCGGTCTTGCTGCTTTGGTCCGAAATGGAAAGCGGTGCTCCGCCCGAAGTTCGCAGATTCCGGCTGCTGACAACGCTCGTGGCAATCATTGCTGTAACTTCGCTGGTATTTTTGCGCCAGCGTTTGGTGGACGACGACCGTCTGCGCTTATTGAGCCACTCGAAAGAAGCGTTAGTGAATTTGCAGCGCGTTCAGGCGCAATATGTGCAGGCCGAAAAACTCGCTTCGCTCGGACAACTTGCAGCGGGAGCGGCGCATGAAATCAATAATCCGCTTACGGCCATACTCGGCTATTCGGACGTGTTGGCCGGCGATCCTTCGAGCAGCGATCGTGCGAAAGAAATCGCGGAAAAAATTCGCGAGCAGGCACGGCGCACAAAAGGAGTCGTCGGCAAACTGCTGAGCTTTGCGCAGCCGCAGCCGGCGGATGTTACTCTGCTCGACGTCAACGCAATTGTTGGAAACGTCGTGGAACTATGCCGCGCGGACATGAAGAAAAAGAATATTCGCATCGAACTTGACGCGGAATCGCATTTACCGGGAGTTCGCGGCGACGCCAATCAAATTCTACAGGTGTTCTTCAACATCATTAATAATTCCGTCGAGGCAATGGAAGAAGTCGGCGGCGGAGTGCTCAGCATGAAAACATTCCGCCACCAGGCCAATGTTGTGATTCAGTTTTCGGACACCGGCCCCGGCGTTCGCGATCCGCAATTGGCGTTTGATCCTTTTTATACGACGAAGGCCGTCGGCAAAGGAACAGGTCTGGGACTATCGATTTGCTATGGCCTGGTGAAAGAGCACAAGGGGCAAATTACCTGCGCCAATCGCCCCGAAGGCGGAGCCACATTTCGCATTGAATTACCCGCTGTGCTGGCGTTGTTTCCCGTCCGCGG
>DASYNR010000036.1:0-5316 GCA_036008485.1 Candidatus Acidiferrales bacterium
ATTACAAACTCTTCGATTTCTTCCAGCGAGCCGGAATCCACGCAAACGCGGCCGACGGGAATTGGTTCCCGGCGGAATGCGCCGTGTTCGGTGAACTCGATGGGATTGCCGTCTTCGAGCAGCATAATTTCGTTAGAGACGACGCCGAGTTGATGTGCAATTGCTGCGTGGCGGAACAGTTGGCGGTATTCGCCGTGAATGGGAATGAAATATTTTGGCTTTACCAGCTGCAACATCAACTTTTGCTCTTCCTGGCTGGCGTGGCCAGAAACGTGAATCAGACCTGCATTGTTATCGTAATAGACGAGCGCGCGCCGGCGGAACATGTGATCCAACATGCGGAAAATTGCGCGATCGTTGCCAGGAATAATTCGCGCGGAAAGAATCACAGTGTCATTTTCTTCCACGGAGACCATGCGGTGATTGTCCACGGCAATGCGGGACATGGACGACATCGGCTCGGCCTGGCTGCCGCTAATGAGCACCACCAATTTTTTCTGATCGAACGAGCGAATATCCTGCGCGCGAACCACAAGCCCATCGGGAATGCGCAGCAGGCCCAGCCCATGCGCGATTTCCACGTTGTCCACCATGCTGCGTCCGACGAACGCCACTTTGCGGCCTGTGCTGTCGGCGATATCTACGGCAATTTGAATGCGATGGATGGACGAAGCGAAGCACGTGAGCAAAACTTTTCGCGGCGCAGAGCGGAAAAGTTCCTCAAGGCGCGATGTAACGGCGCGATCCGAAGGTGTGTAGCCGGGGCGCTCGACGTTGGTGCTGTCACTGAATAGAGCGAGCACGCCTTCTTGTCCGTAGCGCGCAAACGCGTGCAAATCGAACGGCTTGTTATCCGGCGGAGTGGGATCCATCTTGTAATCGCCCGTGTGAATAATCACGCCGACCGGAGTTCGCACCGCCAGCGCGACGCAGTCGATCGTGCTGTGCGTCACATGAATAAATTCAATTCCGAATGGCCCGACTTGAATTGTTTCGCCCGCGGCTACTTCGTTTAATTTTGCCGTTTCCAGCAGGCCGCGCTCATCTAATCGCTTTGTGACGAGCGCCAACGTAAATTTGGTGCCGTAAATCGGCACGTTAAAATCGCGCAGGATGTAGGGAAGCGCTCCGATATGATCTTCGTGCCCGTGAGTCAGAATAATGGCGCGCACCATTTTCTGGTGCTGCTTCAGGTACGCCATGTCAGGAATTACGATATCGACGCCGAGCAACTCGGCTTCGGGGAACATCATTCCCGCGTCGATGACGATAATATCGTCGCCAAAACGCAGCGCCATCATATTCATGCCGAATTCCCCCAGGCCGCCCAGGGGTATTGCCCAAAGTGACTTATGATTCAAAGGATTCTCCGCGGTTAGACGCCACTATCGTACCACATGCAATTCGACGGGGCTTGGCGCGCGCTTCGCTTATCGGCGTGCACCAGACAGTAGACGGTGGTTCTGGAAAGTGTGTCAGTTCAATATTGAGCAGACGCCAATTTATTCGTCGTCGCGTCCGCCACCGAATAGCCGCGCTACTGCAACGAGAACGATCGCGCCTACCGTGGCCGCTGCGAGGCTATACAGCCAGCCGCCGGTCGGGTAAATATTCAGCTTGGTAAAAATCCATCCACCCAGAACTGCGCCGACCATCCCTAGGAGAATGTTCACGACGCATCCGTAGCCGCGTCCGCGTGCGATCGTTCCGGCCAGCCAGCCGGCGATCAGTCCGATGATGATCCAGGAAATTAGAGAGCGTGAAACGAACACGCCGAATACTGTGTAGCCCTCAGTACTTGCCAACAGAGCTGCGATGAGTGCCATTTGTTCTCCTTGAATGAGTTGGAGCGAAACCTGTTTCCCCTGCGCGCCAATTTATATTAGTTTGTATCATCTTGCGAGTGAAAACGGCGAATCGCGGAATACTGATTTTTGAATGGAAATTCTGGTAGATGGGGGAAAGGAGGATCGAGATGAAAAAAGCTGCGGTAGGCCAGTCGGCGGTGGGGAAGAAAGCTGTGCCGTCGAAGAAAGTGCCGGCGAAGTCATCTGGTCCGTTAATCGGACAAGATCACGGGGTGCGCGTCGGCGATGATGTGCTGAAGCAGCGCACCGGCAAGACTTGGGCGGAATGGTTTCCAATTTTGGATAAAGCCGGCGCCAAGAAAATGAATCACGCGCAGATCACCGACGTTCTTCAGAAAAAGTTTGGCGTTCCAGGCTGGTGGTGCCAGATGGTTGCGGTGGGATACGAGCATTCGCGCGGGCTGCGTGAACTTCACGAAAGCTGCGCTGGATTTAGCGCGAGTGTTAGCCGGACATTTGGTGTTGCGTTGAAGCCACTTTTCGCCGCGTGCGCGGACGACAAGAAGCGCGGAACGTGGCTTAGCGAAGATAAGTTAGTTGTTTCTACCGCACGTCCCGAAAAAACTGTGCGTGGCGCATGGGACGGCGCGAGTCGTCTTGAGATTCGCTTCTATCCGAAGGGCCCAGCGAAGACGCAGGTAGTAATTGATCATATGAAATTGAATAGCAGCGCTGACGTGGAAAAGATGAAAGCTTTCTGGTCCGAGAATTTAGAACGATTACGAGAATTTGCAGAGCGCTAAATTGAAATCGAGCAGGGAATCGTGTCAGTGGCGAAAAGCTCTAATCGCCTTCCAGCAAAATCGCCGCCGCAAGAACCGTCGTCCACAATCCGCGCTTATCGCCAACGCTGGACTGCGTAATATTCATCGTGCGCACGATCTTATTGGAAATTCGATAAACTTCTTTCTTCTCGTCCCAGGAAAGATCAGCGTCGAATTCCACGTTCAGCGTGGTGGCCAGCATTTCCGCCGCCAACTCTTCCGTGTATTCGCCGGCCACTTCTTCCGTTTCGCCGAATGAGTGGTGCTCTGAAAGATATCCGTACATTCCCTTTTGCGCAGGCAGGGCAAGACCAACGCCGGCGGCAATCAGGCGATGCGGTTCGCGAGTAGAATTCTCGCTTATCACAGTGAACGCAACTTGTCCCGGCTTAATGTGCTTCAATCCTTCGCTGCGGGAAATCAATTTGCAGTTCGGCGGGAAGATTGACGACACGCGCACGATGTTGCATGCAGCGATGCCCGCATTCCGAAGTGCCAGCTCGAAGCTCGAAAGCCTCTCGCGATGTTTGCCAACGCCTTTTGTCAGGAAAATCTTTTTTGCGACGAATGCCATTTAGGGTGTCGAACTCCGGAAGTCAATTTACGCCAGTAAAATCAAGCGCACGCGAAAGTAACAAGAACCTAACGCAGTGTCAATGCGAATTCGATGTTTTGGCGAAAATACTTCTTCAGGACTGGAAGGCGCGCTTCGGACTTTGTGAACACTATGTAAACGCACCCGGAAATTGGCTCGCGCCGCCGTACGTTCAATCTTTCTTTGAAAGTTTGATGAATTGCGCCAGCGTCGGCGAAAGTTCCTGCAGCGCGCGCAAATCTCCGGAGCCAAAATCCGCGCCGGATTCCTGTTGAGTACGCCCTTTGCGCGAAATTTGCACCACGCCCACAACATCCGTGCCGGAAATAATCGGCACGCTCATAATTTTCTGGATCATTTCGCCTTCGCGCCGGCCCAGCGGCACTCCTTCAAACACGCTGGCGTGCCGCGATCCCGCAAACTGATTCAAAATGTCGGGCCGGCGTTCACGCGCGGTTCGAGCCACGAGCGCGGTCGTGCTATTCATGGGAATTGAGCCGACGGCCTTCAATTTCTCCGGTACCAGAAAGGCTAAATGCTTGCCTTTGCCAGTTACCGCAAGAACTGCAACCTCGTCGGGCTTCACGCCGAACATCGCCGCCAACTTTTCAGAAAACGCCGCGAGCGACGCCGAATCAATGACGGCGGAATGCTCCGCCCAACGGCTCACGAGACGATTCAATTCTGAGGCGGTTGCTAAAGCTTTCATCCTCTTCCTCAAGGGAAGTAATCAGGGGCAGGTTCGAGTATAGCGGAAGGGCAAAATCTTTCTGCGCGAAATTGCACGCGGTTCTTGCGACGCAATACCTCCCGCGCGATGCTATTCGTGCCGCAGCGCGACCATGGGATCAACGCGCATTGCGCGCCGCGCAGGAATGTAGCTCGCCGCGAGTGCGACGATCATTAATATGATTGCTACGGCGCAAAAAGTGATGGGATCATTTGGATGCACGCCGTAAAGCAGCTTGATCATCAGGCGTGACAGCAGCAACGCGCCGCCAATTCCGACGGCCGATCCGATGAGCGCGAGAAGCATTCCTTGCTTTACGATGAGCAGCAAAATATTTCCACGGCTGGCGCCCAGCGAAACGCGAATTCCAATTTCGTGCGTGCGCCGCGTGACGGAATAGCTCATCACTCCGTAGATTCCGACGGTTGCCAGCGCGAGAGCGACCGTCGCGAACATTCCGAGAAGCAACATTTCAAATCGCGGTTCGGCGTTGGCGTCCGCAACGACGCCATCCATCGTCAATACTTCTGAAATTGGCAAATCGTGATCGAATGACCAGACTGCATCCTTCACCGCGGACGTCAGCAACGCCGGATCGCCGGCCGTGCGAACAATCAGCGTCATGTAAGCGAAGTGAGATCCGGGATCGTTCAAATATTGTTGATTCTGAAATGCGGCTAGATAAACCTCCTGCTGCGGCTTGTCGGCCCAATCACCCTGCTTCGCATTTTTCGCGATTCCGATAATCGTCAGCCACGTCGGATTCATGGACTTGCCGTCATCAAACGTGATGCGCTTGCCGATTGGATCTTCCCCGGGCCAATATCGCGCCGCGGCTCGTTCATTGATGATGACAACTCCGGGCGCGCCTGCGCTGTCCTCGGCCGAAATGTCGCGCCCGCGCAACAGCGGTAGCCGCATCGCATGAAAATATCCGGGTGTCACGATGCGATAAATTCCCCACGGTGACTCACCCGGCTGCGATTTGGGCCGGCCTTCGATTGTGAAAGGCCATCCCCAAAGATCGCCGGCGAGTGGCAGGTGATTAATTCCACCCGCTGCCTCCACGCCCGGCAAAGTTCGGACGCGATCGAGCAATTGTTGATAAAAAATCGCGCGATGTCCGGGCGCCGCTTCCTTCGACCCCGCCACGGAAACGACCATCGAAAGAACGTTGTGCGGATTGAATCCGGGGTCGTCCGATTTCAGCGCGGCAAAACTTCGTATCATTAATCCCGCGCCGATCAGCAACATCAGCGCCAGCGCAAATTCGGATGCCACCAGAAAGTTGCGGAATCGATTGCGCCGCATGCCTTCACTGGTTCCGCGGCCGCTTTCTTTCAACGTATCGCTCAGATT
>DASYNR010000037.1:0-4888 GCA_036008485.1 Candidatus Acidiferrales bacterium
GAAATCGCGGGCAGCCCAGTGAAATTCGCCGGGCGATTCAAGCGAATCAATGCGCCGCGCACAGGTTCTTCCACCGATTCAATTTCCACAACATTTTCGCCGATCAGCGGCGCGGTGATTGGCGTAGTCGGCGCGATGATGGCGTCCACTTGCGTAAGCACCGCATCAAATTCCGCGCGCACGCGTTGTTGAACTTCGCGCGCTTCAAGATAATCGGCCGCGCGAATTTCCAATCCCATTTCCAAACGCTTGCGAACGTCTTCTCCGTAATTCGCAGAATGCGCAGGAAACCATCCCTTACTTTGATGATAGTGAACAGCCTCCGCCAGCGCGATTGAAGTAGAAGCGTCATCGCCATCATTTGTATTCGGCAGCGAAACTTCTTCCACAACCGCACCAAGTTTCTCAAAACTGTGCACGGCGGACTTCACCGCTTCGCGGACGTCTTCGCCAACGCTCGTGAAAAAATATTCGCGCGGAAGTCCTAGCTTTAGTGGATGCTTTTTGGAAAATTGTGGACGTAGGCGTTGCTGAAGCTGACGCACATCGGCAAACGATTTGAAGCGCGGTTGCGAAAGAGTTGCCGCGTCAAGCGGATCGCGTCCAGCGATCACGCCGAGAATCAGCGCAGCATCGGCGGCGGTACGCGCAAGCGGGCCGACATGATCGAATGTTGGCGCGAGCGCGACAACTCCGTTGCAGCTCACGCGGCCGAATGTTGATTTAAGTCCAACGATGGCGCAAAGCGCGGCAGGAATGCGGATAGATCCACCGGTATCGGTTCCCACGCTCGCAACGCAAAGACCTGCTGCGATTGCTGCCGCAGAACCTCCGCTGGACCCACCGGGAATTCGATTCGTGTCCCACGGGTTGCGCGTTGGGCCGAAGTGGGGATTATTTGTGGAAATTCCGTACGCAAATTCGTGGAGATTTGTTTTCCCGAGAAGAATCGCTCCGGCGTGATGAAGGCTTGCGGCAACGGTGGCGTCATTTTCGGGAATAAAATTCTCGAGAAATTTTGATCCAGCGGTTGTGCGAATCCCGCGCGTCCAAATATTATCTTTCAGCGCGATGGGAATGCCTTCCAGCGGCCCGCGCGAGCGCTTCTGCTGAATCCGTTTTTCAGATTCACGCGCGGCGGCAAGTGCGGCGTCACGAGTAATCGTCAGATAGGCGTTCAAAGTTGGATTGAATTTCTCGATGCGCTCCAAAAACAGCGTTGTAATTTCTACGGGAGAAATTTTCCGCCGCGCCAGCAGAATAGAAAGCTCGGCAATTGTTGCGAAGGCAACATCACCGCGGGCATCAGTTTGTTTGCGTGCGCTCAGAAATATTCACTCCGCTAGAAAATTTTATCTTGCTTCTTTACGTTCCCGAACGCGCCGATGTTTGCGATCACAAGAGCAATCCGATATTGATTTTCCGGTTGCACTACGCCCAGGTCCTGGTGACGATATTCAAACTGGATGCCGCAGCACGAACCGTTGTAGCCGACCTGAATGATCTGGTTTTCAAGCGAGCGCTGCTGAATGTCGTATGCAACTCCGCCGGTGAAGTTCCAGCCTTTGCGGCTCTGATCGCCATAACCGACCAATGCGCGCACCTGATTTGATCGCAACTGAACTCCGGGATCGGCGTTGATATCGAAATGCGCCAGCGTGAGAGTGAAATTGTCGCGCGGATGCAATTTCAGAAGAGTGCCCGCGGAAGTGAAGCGGTGATTGTGCGTGTCATATTCCAATCGCAGTTCGCCGTCATATGCGCCGCCGGGCGATATCGTGAAATCGCTTACCAGAGGAGAAAAGTTGATGGGGCCGGTGACAACGAAAAATGGGCTGATGGAATCGAGTGGCGCAATTACAGTCGGCTGGCCGGCCACGACGGCTCCGCCGAAATTCGGATCGAAAAAATATTTTTGAACCACGCGCCAGGTAATGAATTCCTGCGCGGTGCCATCGGCGGCGCGGCGGAACAACCGGTTCGTAATGCCGTACTCGAGTTCATTCGTATCGGTGATCGTGTCGTCGTCATCGAAGCGAATAATATTGCTGAAATCATTTACGCCGGTGATGTAGCGGTAGACGATATCGGGCTCGATCGAATGTTTCCATTTCGTGCCGCGGAAATTGTAAACGCGCTCGAGTGTAGGCAAACGCAAATCCAAAGTCAGCTCACCCGTAGTTCGTAGAATGGAATTATCCACGACGGCGCCATCCTGCAATTCCGCACCGTAACGAGTGGCGCGGAACGTGAATGAACTCGTCAAGCCAAGCCAGCGGCCCCAGTGAAGTGGGACGACCACGCGCGGCGCAAATTCCGTGCGCTGAACAATTGTTGGCGTGGTGATGAGCGGATCGCTGCGGAACATTCCGTCAGCCGACGCGTCAAATCCAAAATAGATCGGCAGATTTTTAAAGGGCGATTGGTCCACCGAACCGAAATCCACGCCGGGAGTGCTGCGAATGGTGACGGCGGTCTGCGGCGTTGCGTTCAAGAAATCCTTATTATCTAGCACCTGAAAATTCAAACTGAATCCATGAAAATTATTGCTCAGGAACAAAGTGCTGTTCGCTTCGGCGTTGGTGGCTTCGCCAAACGTGGGTGAAAACGCCAGACGGAAAGTAAGCGAGCTGAGCAGGTCCACATCGGCCACCGCGCGCCATCCGTGCGCGAGCAGCGCGCTGAATAAAATTTTCGTTTCGGTGCCGCCTTGCTTCACCGGCCCGGTTGGACTGGGAAGTCCGCGATCCTGAACGCCAAAAAAACTTGCCACCAGCGATACGCCATCCCAAGGAGTGGCGCGCACTTCTTCATTCTCCAGCCAGCCGCGGCGGCTCAGGTATTCACCGCCAAGCGTCGCGTCAAACCAGCGCTTGGGCGCCCAGTAGTAAGCGTCGCCGAGGACGAGTCCTTTCAACGAAGTCTCGCCGGCTGTGGGAATCAGAAATCCAGACTGGCGAATATGTTCGCCTTCTGGCGCGGTGGCATACGGAAACCAGATGAGCGGAATTTTCAGCAGGCGAAAGTTCGCGTTCACCATGGCGACTTTTTCATTCAGGTGAATCGTTCCCGTCGCTGCGAAAAATTGCCAGGTTGGTTTCGCGGGATCGCAAACAGTCAGTTGCGCTTTCTTAAATGTGTAAGTCAGATCGTCAATGCGGTCGACTTCTTCCGCGTCAAAGGTAAGCGGATTTTGCGTAATTAAAACTTGTGCGTTGGGGCGCGCCACGGAGCGAACGGTTCCGTGTACATGATGGAAAATTCCGTGGCCTGTATCCACATTGAATTCCGCATCGTCGGCTTCAATGTGTTGATTTTCATGATCGAGAATCACGTGGCCGTGCGCGGTAACGTCGTGCGTCACAATATTGTATTCAAGATGATCGGCGCGAAGCGTTTCATCCTGATATTTCAGCTCGACATTACCGTCAAAAATTGCGACATCGTTTTGAACTAGCTTTGGCTTATCGGCGCAAATTAAAACGCCTCCGGCGCCGGCGGGCACGCGAGACTGCGTCGGCTGATCTTGAGCGACCGCGTCGCCACAAATTACTACTCCACCGCCGCCAGCCGGCAGGCGAGACTGTGTCGGCTGTGTCTGCGCCAGCGCATTCGGTGCACCGGCGCAAAACAAAATGGCCAGCGCACTCAGAAGAGTTGAGGCGCGGCGCAGCCGGGCCGTTTTAATTGAGCGCATCGCTCCGAATAGCCTCAATGATAGAAGGAGAAAAAACAGAGTGGTAGCCTAACACCGCACCCAAACCGCCGCAACGATGCACCTCACTCGAAAAATATCTTTCGCAGGACTACAATTATTGCGCGCTGACACGTTGTACGATTCGAGACATGCGTTGCGGGTTGCCGTGGCGATTGTCTCAGCCCCTGCTACAATTCTTCGCGTACCCTCACGGGGAACCGTCCGCAGCGCAAAACGAACGGTGATCCAAACCTGTAAGCAGTGCGGCGCTATTAATCAATCGAGCGTCGAATTATGTTGCTTCTGTAGTGCCCGCCTGAACCCTTCGGCGGGGCCTGAGGAGAATGCTGCCCCAAACGGCCCCCCAACTGGCAATGCGGTTCCAAAATTTTACGTAGCGGCTGCCGCTGGTACCGCAAAAACAAGCGGAAGCCTGGCGCTACAGCCCGAGTGGCGCCGCGAAGTGAATCAGCGCCTGCGTTCATATCGCGAAAGGCGCGGCCATTCCGGCAATGGCGATTCGCAAACCGCGCTTGAATTTGCGCACGCAAATGACGAGGCCCTGTCCGGAGCAATTGAAACGGAATCGTCCGACGGTGGTCCGGCGGAAACTGGATTTACCCACGCGGCTCAAGTGCAGCCGCGGATTCGTTACGATTCGCAACTCGATCATGAGTTCGACGAAGCGACCGATGCCGCCGTAACTCTGGACGAAGATCAGTACGAAGATCCGCTTCAAGCGACGCTAGCCGCAGCGGCTGCGCGGGTGGAATCCGAAGCCGCAGCGCCGGCCGCAGCAAAGAAGCAGGAACCATTCCAGCATCTTCTGATCGACGTGTCGCGCCCGCCCGAAACGGAAATCGCAGGCCCGGCAATGCGCGAAGCCGAAGAATCTGCGCAAGTTTTCCCGCGGCACGATTCAGCATTGCTGCCCGTGGCTGACCTAGGCTTACGCCGCCGCGCGGCTGCAGTGGATGCCGTCTGTCTGCTTTTGGCATTTGCGGCAGTGCTCGGCGCGTTCGCATTTTTCGGCGGAAGGCTAATCGCCAGCAAGTTGGACGCATTTGTTTGCGGCGCAATATTCACTCTGCTTTATACGCAATACTTCAGCCTGTTCACCATGATGGGCGGGGCCACGCCGGGAATGATGCTCGCCGGGCTGCGTCTGGTGAGCTTTGACGGCGCGGCGCC
>DASYNR010000038.1:0-12630 GCA_036008485.1 Candidatus Acidiferrales bacterium
GATTCCCGGTCTCAACCCACTACCTCAGTTTCAATGTCGTCAGCGCAAACAGCGCAAAAATTAGCGCTGCAATCCAAAACCGCACGATAACTTTCGACTCGCTCCATCCCGCCAATTCAAAATGGTGATGCAGCGGTGCCATCCGAAAAATCCGTTTGCCCGTAAGTCGATACGAAGCTACTTGCAAAATCACCGAGAGCGCTTCAATTACAAAAACCCCGCCCACAAAAAAGAGCAAAACCTCCTGCTTGATGATCACCGCGATCACTCCAAGCGTTCCACCGAGCGCAAGCGATCCCACATCGCCCATAAAAACATCCGCAGGATGCGCGTTGTACCAAAGGAATCCCATCGACGCGCCGACAAGCGATCCGCAAAACACAGTCAGCTCACCCGCATGCGGAATATATTGAATGTCCAGATAGCCCGCGAATCGCGCGTTGCTCGTTAAATAAGTAAGCACTGTCAGCGCCCCGGCCGCAATAATTGTGCAGCCAATCGCCAAGCCGTCCAGCCCATCCGTGAGATTCACCGCGTTCGACGACCCAACCACCACCACAATAATAAAAAGCAAAAACGGCACGAAGGCCAGTGGCCAGAAATAACGTGACGCAAGAACGCTGTGAACTACAAGGTCGGGCTGAAAGTTTTTGAAGAACGGAATTACAAGCTGCGTGGAATAAACTCCACGATTCAGCAGCACAAGCAGAACCACGCCCGCCAGAAGGCTCGTCAGAATTTGATAGCCCATCTTTGCGCGCGCTGAAAGCCCCTTATTGTGTTTCCGCACAACTTTTTTGTAATCGTCAATAAATCCAATCGCGCCGAACGCAAGCATCGCTCCTAATGCAAGCAACACGTACGCGTTTTTCAGATCCGCCCACAACAAAGTCGGAACAGCCGTTGAAATTACTATCAGCACTCCGCCCATCGTCGGCGTTCCAGCTTTCGCCTGATGACTTTTCGGTCCTTCTTCGCGAATGAACTGTCCGATTTGCAGCGCCTGCAATTTCCGAATTACCCACGGCCCCAGCACCAGTGACAAAAATAAAGCCGTGAGACTCGCGTATGCCGTGCGAACAGTAATGTATCGGAAGACGTTTAACGCCTTGAAATATGGCCGCAGCACTTCGTAAAAAAGGTAGTAAAGCATTTCAGTGCCGCCCCGCGTTCGCGGTCACGTCGGCCGCTGAGCCATCTCTAAGCGCATGTTTCTCGCGAAGCGCCTCAACAATCCGCTCCATGCGCACCCCGCGAGAACCTTTCACTAAAATTAAATCGCCGCGCTTCGCCATCGCGGAAATAAACTCTGCCGCCTCCCGCGAAGTAGCAAAGAATTCCGATTGCGCTGCATCCGCGCCAGCACTCACCGCGGCGCGCACAAATTCCGCCGACTCTCCCTGCACTCCGATAATCCAATCAATCTTTTTCGCCGCCGCGTATCGCCCGGATTCCGCATGCAATTCCGCAGACGTCCCACCCAGCTCCAACATTTCTCCGCTCGCCAAAATTTTCCGCCGATATCCCGGTGTGCTCGCCAACAAATCAATCACGCTAGCCATCGCTGTCGGACTTGAGTTGTAGGCGTCGTTGATAACCGTAAATCCTTCCGCGAAATGCAGAACTTCGCCGCGCATCGCAGCCGGCTTCATCCGCGGCAAAACTTCCGAAGCTTCACGCGCGCCGATTCCCCAAACACTCGCAGCGGCCAATGCGCCCAGCGCATTCGTCACGTTGTGCCGACCGACCAACGAAAGCGCCACTCTCGCGCGCCCTTCCGGTGACACAAACGTAAACGCGCTACCTTCCGCTCCGCGATCTTCAATTTCTTCCGCGCGAAATTCCGCGCCAGCGCCAACTCCAAATGTAATCACTCGCCCCGGCGCAACGGATGCCATGCGCATCACTCGCTCGTCATCCGCGTTCAGAACGGAAACCGTGTCGCGCCCCGGCAAATTCTCAATCAGCTCGCGCTCCGCCAGCGCAATTTCGTCAACGTCCGCAAAAAATTCCAAATGTTCCACAGCCACACGCGTAATCACGCCAATTTGCGGCGCAGAAATTTTCGTTAGACGCGCAAGTTCGCCGCGCCGGGACATTCCCAGCTCAACGACCGCGGCTTCATGTTCCGGTTCCAGCTTCGCCAGCGTCAGCGGCAAACCATATTCGTTATTTAAATTTCCTTCCGTTTTCAATACGCGAAATTTCGCGGCCACAAGGGCCGCCAGGATTTCTTTGGTTGTAGTTTTGCCGACCGAACCCGCAACCGCCGCGACGCGTCCGCCCCACTCCGTACGAATGGCGTGCGCCAATTGTTGAAGCGCCGCAAGCGTTTCTGGAACCGCGAAAAGTTTTTCGCGAACGCTCGCCGGATAAGCAAGGAACTTTGCGCTTGCCACCACCGCCGCGCCAGCTCCGGCGGAAAGAACTTGCTCCACGAAACCGTGTCCATCATGACGCGGCCCGTGTATCGCGATGAACAGCTCTCCCGCGCCCACTGACCGAGAGTCAATCGACACACCGGCCAGCCGGACCACGGGGTCGAGGCCGGCGGGAGCCGTAACTCCCAGAGCGCGCGCAACTTGCTGAATCGTCCACTGCATAGCGTCTCTCGAGGGCTGGGCCTCAAAGTTGGATTGGCTCCCGCTCCACTACACTTGCGCCGGCCGCGGAATCTTTCCGGCCGGATTATTTCTTCTCGTTTCCATACCCACGTTCATAAAGCAACTGGCGCGCCACTCCGCGCTCGTCAAAATGAACGGGTCCATCTTTCATAATTTGATAAGTTTCGTGCCCCTTGCCGACCAGCAGCACAATGTCTCCGGCGCGCGCCTCATCAAACGCGATTCCAATTGCGCGCGCGCGATCCGGTTCCACTTTGTAAGGCGTGCGGGTCCGCTGAACTCCAACCACAGCATCGTTAATTGTTCGCAACGGATCTTCGCGGCGCGGATTATCCACGGTCAGCACAACAAGATCACTCGCGCGTCCCGCCGTCTCTCCCATCGCAGGACGCTTCGTGCGATCGCGATCTCCACCATTTCCAAATAAAGTGATAATTCGTCCTTCAGGATGAAGTTCGCGCGCGGTGGTCAAAAGTTTGCGCAAAGAATCATCCGTGTGCGCGTAGTCCACAATCACAAGAAACGGCTGTCCGCAATCGATGCGCTCAAATCTTCCGGGGACGGCTTGCAGTTGCGCGATACCTTGCTCAATTACTTTCGGCGAAATTTCTAATGCCAGTCCCGTCGCAATCGCGCACAAGATATTGTAGACATTGATGCGCCCCACCAGCGGCGAACGTACCTCAATATTTCCGCTGGGCGTCTGCGCCGTGAATTGCAATCCAGAAAATGAAGGCGTGAAATTCCGCGTAATCACTTTCGCGCCATTCGTCATCCCAAAAGTAATCGCGTGTTCCGCTAGGCCAGCCAAATGTTTTGCGCGCGGATCGTCCGAATTAAGCACGGCCACTCGCGGCTTCCCCGCGCCCGTACCTTCAAACAATTGCCGCTTCGCTGCGAAATAATCCTCAATAGTGTTGTGATAATCCAAATGATCGCTCGTCAAATTTGTAAAAACCGCCACGTCAAAGTGGCATCCCCACAAGCGATCCATCGCAAGGGCATGCGAACTGACTTCCATCACGCCCGCCGTCGCTCCAGAATCGCGCAGCTCCGAAAAAAATCTCTGCATCTCGTAAGATTCCGGCGTGGTGTTCGTCGCGTGAATTTCCGCACGAGGCGTGCGATAAACAACCGTGCCAAAAAGTCCCGCGGTAATTCCCGCCGCGCGCAGAATTGAATCCACCAGAAAACTCGTCGTTGTTTTTCCGCTCGTCCCCGTAATTCCAATTAAGTTCAGCGCCGCTGCCGGATGCCGAAATAAATTCGCCGACGCCAGCGAAAGCGCTTTCCGCGCCTGCGGCACTTGAATCCAAGTCACATTCGCCGGAACAATTTTTCGTTCTGCGGCAATTCCAGTTCGTGCAAACACCGCTTGCCACTCCGGATTCGATTCCGAAATCGTCGGCCGTGGCAATTCGCTGATGATCGCCGTCGCGCCGCGCGCCGCTGCGTCGAACACATAGAGATTTCCGTCCGTAGCTTCGCCTCGAATCGCGAAAAACGCCGAGCCTTGCGTGACCTGCTTGCTGTTGTAAGCAATCCCAGAAATCTTTCGCTCAGCTTCCGCTGATGAAATCGGCGCACTCGTGGAAATTCCCGCTAACAATTCCCGAACCGTCAGACTTTCCGGACGCGCCGCTGCATCCTGCGATTTCGCGCTCGTATCAGGTTCGAGATGTGCGTTCGCAAGCATCGTCAGTCGTTGTTGTTCGGAACCGGGCTCGGCGGCAAATTAGAGACTGTGTGGCGCGGCGTCGCCGCAGGCGCAGGGCGACCAAACCGCACCGTTACCCGACTGCCGCGCCGCACTGTTGTGCCGGCCACCGGTTCTTGTTCCACTGCAACTCCGTTGCCAACTAAGCTCGGAGAAATTCCCAGCCGCGCGCATTGCTGGGAAACTTCGCGCACCGTCTTTCCTGCAAGCGACGGCACGATCACGCCTTCATCCGCCGCGAATGCCAGCGTCGGTGGCGGCGTGTTCGCATCGGCGCGCTGAGGCGGCGCTGCCACAACGTCCGCCTGCGCTGTTTCAGATTCAACCTGCGATGGGTCGAAATCGCTCGCATCAGCTTCTTCACTCGCCGAAATCGGATGCGCGCCCGCGCGGTGCAAGCCCGGCGCGACAGGTTCATCCTGCGGCGTATTCAAATACGCCAGCACCTGCTCCGCCACGCGCTTGAAAACCGGCGCTGATACTTGTCCGCCTTCGTGCAATCCCACCGGCGAATCCAGCGTAATTAAAATTGTTACCGCCGGATTATTGATCGGCGCGAATCCCACGAATGACGCAATCACTTGCGTCGGCGAATATCGTCCATTGCTCGGATCGATCTTCTGCGCCGTCCCAGTTTTTCCCGCTGCGGTCCATCCATCCAATCGCGCACCCGGCGCCGTACCGCCCGACAACACAACTCCCTCCAGCATCGACTTCATCGTCGCGGCCGTTTGCGGATGAATCACAAATCGCGGCGCAGGCTGAGGAATCGGAATGGTCTTGTCGCCCTGACGCAATCCGCTAATCACATGCGGACGCACCCACATTCCGTTATTCGCAATCGCATTCATCGCGGAAATTAATTGAATCGCCGTCACGCCAACTTCCTGTCCCATCGAAATTGACGCCGGCGAAACTTGCGTCCAGTGGTCCACCGACTTCAACATTCCACGCGTCTCACCCGGCAAATCAATTCCAGTGGGCGTCCCAAATCCGAAGGCGTGGATGTAGTCGTAAAGCTTTGGCGATCCCAGTCGCAATCCAAGTTTTATCGCGCCCACATCGCTGGATTTGGCAAGAATCTGCGGCGTCGTCAACATTCCAAATGGTTTGTGATCTCGAATCCGATGCCCCGCCACATAAATAGCGCCCATCTGACAATCGATCACTTCGTCCGTATTCGTGATGCCTTCTTCCAGCGCCCCCGCCAGCGTCACAATTTTAAAAACCGATCCCGGCTCATAGCTCGCCGCTACCGCGCGATTCATCCGCGCTTCACTTCCCGCATCCGCGTTCGCATTGGGATTAAAATTCGGATAATTCGTCATCGCCAAAATTTCGCCGGAAGCCGTGTCCTCCACAATGATGCTTCCCGCGATCGCGTGCGTATCGGCAATGGCATTCGCCATTTCTTTTTCGGCGATGTATTGAATATTTTGATCCAGCGTCAGCACAACGCTCGATCCCGCCTCCGCGCCTTTTTCCGAACTATCAAACGGACGGCTGTGCGCGTCCGCCAAAATCATCATCCGCCCGGGCAGACCGCGAATTTTAGAGTCCAGTGAATATTCGACGCCGCCCAATCCTTTCTCATCAATATCCACATATCCCAGAACGTGCGCCGCCAGTTTCTGCTCCGGATAAAATCGCTGCCGCTCCGTTCCAAAATAAATTCCGCGCAAATTCATTTCCTTGATGCGTTCCACTTTTTCCGGTGGAAGTTTGCGCGCAATCCACACGAAATTCGTCGGCCCATCCAGCTTGGTTGCAATTTCATCCGGAGAAACATCCAGCACACCCGAAAGCAGACGCGCCACCATGTCGTGATCGGTAATGTCAGAGGGAATCGCGTAGCACGACTCGACCGAAATGCTCATGGCCAGCTCGTGCATGTTGCGATCATAAACAATTCCACGCCGCGGGCTAATTTCCACGGTCCGCTGCACCTGCCGCTCAGCGTGTGTGTAATATTCGCGATAACAAATCAGTTGAAGGTAAGCCAGGCGGGTTGCTGCGGCCCCCATCCAGAGCATCACAAAGCCGGCAACAATTAATAGCCGGGCGCGGGGGCTTCTCCATTGCATTTTGATCTTACAACTCCAGCCAAAACACTACGAACTTCACATGAGTCGTAATGCCGCAATGTCTGGCGCGAATTCATCTCTTCAACAAAACTTGGTGTTCCAATAGTGTCTAGTCGTTCCAACAATTATTGGACGGGAGGATTATTCCGCCGCACTTGTGCCACAACAATCACAGAACTTCCCTGTGACGCCGCGACCTGTCCCGGCACTGGTGACGTCAATCCCAAATGTTTCCGCGCAATCGCATCAATCCGCATGGGCGAACGCAGATCCGCAACTTCCAGCCGAAGTTGCGCATTTAATTCCGCTGCCTGCGCGTGTGTCGTCTTCAGTTCCTGAAGCCGATAATCCATCTGAATGCACGCAAAATGCTGCCACGCATAAAACAGCACGACAATCGCCAGCAGTCCTCCGCGTCCAGCCAGACGCGCGCATTCGCGCAATCGCCGAGGTGCCGCCGCTCGTACCACGCGTGAATTATCAATTCTTTTTACCGTGAAGAATTCTGTCACTGTACGCCTGCCATTTTCTCCGCAGCACGGAGCTTTACGCTGCGCGCGCGATGGTTCCGGTTAATTTCGTCGTCGGTGGCTTGCACCGCTTTTTTCGTTACGATTTGCAACACGCCCGCGGCGGCCTGCTCGCGAAAAAAATATTTCACGCGGCGGTCTTCCAGCGAGTGGTAGCTCATCACGACCATTCGTCCTTCCGAATTTAAAGTGGCGGGGGTCCGTAAAAGAAACTGCTCGAGTGCCTCCAGCTCTCGGTTCACCGCTATCCGCAGCGCCAGAAACGTTTTTGTCGCGGGATGCAGCTTCTGCCTTCCCCCATGAAACCGGGCCCCTGCCACAACCGTTGCCAGATGTTCCGTCGACCGTATTGGCCGCGCTCGAACAATTGTTCTGGCGATTCTGCGTGAGTCGTGCTCTTCCCCAAAATTGAAGAGCACATCGGCCAGGTCGCTTTCATCCCAGCCATTCACAATGTCTTCTGCCGTAATCGCAGACGTGTCCGCCGCTTCCATATTCATCCGCATGTCCAGCGGCCCTGCCGCGCGAAATGAAAATCCGCGCTCCGGCATGTCAAGCTGCATGCTCGACACGCCCAGATCCGCCAACACTCCGTCGACGCCTTCCACTCCAATGCCCTTCAGCACCGAATCAATTTCGTCGAAGTTGGCGTGCACTAAATTCACTTTGTCTCCAAACCTCTGCAGCCGATCGCGCGCTATTTCCAACGCCTGTGCGTCGCGGTCCATCCCAATTAATTTCCCAGATGTCAGTTGTGCTGCAATTTCCCCAGAATGCCCACCCAATCCCACTGTTGCGTCCACGTAAATCCCGTCAGGCTTGATCCGTAGCAAGCGGATCACTTCTTCGACTAAGACCGGTGTATGGACCGCATCCAAAATTTAAATGCCCAGTTCGTCCAAAACCTTCAGGTCTTCGTCCGTCATCGGGCCTTTGTTCAAATGCTCCAGGAATCGCGCGTGGTTCCAAACTTCCACGTACGTCAATTGACCGATTACGTCCACGTCGCCTTTCATCTGCGCCGCTTCCCGAAGTACGGCGGGAATCAGTAGCCTTCCCTGCCCGTCAAGTTCCACCACTTGGCCGTAATAACTGGTCCGAGTGAGAAACTTTTGTTTGGTGGAGTTATTGGTAGAAAGCTTCGCCAATTTCTCCTCGATCGAGTTCCAAACCTTCATCGGGTAAATCCGAGCGTAATCGCCGTCTGTGCTCGTGACGTAGAACCGTTCCCCGGATTCCTTGAGCGTATCCACAAAGGCAGCAGGTATCTTCACCCTGCCCTTCTCGTCGACCTTCGCTGGAGAATTTCCCCGTAGCATCTGTGAACGCACCCAAAGCTGCTAAATTGCCAGCCATTTTCACCACCACCGTGCACTTTATTGCACTTACAACCACTTCTTCCCACTTAGTGCCCCGATTGTATGCAGATGTGAAATCATGTCAAGAGGAATCAGCGAGGAAATAAAAATATCTGTGGAAAACGCCAACAGCTACTTCTCTTCAAATACCACTACCAGTTGGGGTTTGCATCATACACGTGTCGAATGGTAGTCCATCACTTTCCCAAAACTCATTTTCCAATTTGTTTCGTAAAAGTTAACAGACAGATTCACTCTGAAACAAGCCTGCCAAGAAAGAACCATCGCAGTCGTAGGGGACACCTTCGAGGGGCCGCCTGTTTTTACCCTACGGGTGATTTCCCAATTATTTCCGTCTCTCACGCTTCTCCTTCCTCGAACTCCGCGTCTTCCCTCGCTCCTTCGTAAACTGCAACAACTCCACCGGCGCCCCCGCCTCTTCAATAAACGCAACAAGAACTCCCGGCGATGGCGAGTTCTGCTCGATAATTACCTTCCTCCCCTTCAGCGCCGCCTTCAGGTCATCGACCTCAAACGCCGCGTGCGGCATCGTTCGCACCAGATCCGGCACCTTACAATCTTTTCCGTAGAGCATCCACTGAATACCAAATGGATTCGATTCGTGATCGGTGGCGTGAATCTTCAGACGCCGAACTTCCACCATGCCCGAAACTTTTTTCCGTACAGGAATTCCCAAGTGGTGGTAACGGAAGATGGGTTTCATTTCGCTGCCGCTCCTTCTGCTCTGCCTCTTCTTTAGATCGCCTGCTTGACACAAACGCTCTTCAGGTAAACTCTACCCTATCGTGCGCAATCTTCTGACGCGCATCGTAGAGCAAAATGTTTAGCGAGCACAACCAATGAACGCCGCATTTTCCGCCACCGTGCTTCGGCGCCTGCGCGACGCCATGTCCGGCTATGTCGAGCGGGGTGAAGTTCCTGGACTAGTCACGCTTGTCAGCCGCGGTGACGAAACTCACGTCGATGCTTTCGGCATGAGATCAACCGACGGAACCGGTTCGCAATCAGTTCAACGAGACACCATCTTCCGAATCGCGTCGATGAGCAAACCGATCACAGCCCTCGCCACAATGATCTTGGTGGAAGAATCGAAGCTGCACCTCGACGAGCCTGTCGACCGACTCCTGCCGGAGCTGGCGAATCGCAATGTTCTCAAACGCGTTGACGGTCCGCTCGACGACACCGTCCCGGCCAGCCGGCCGATCACCGTGCGGGATTTGCTGACGTTCCAACTCGGATTCGGATTTCTTCTCGCCTCACCAGATACTCATCCCATTGTGAAAGCGATGTTCGAGCGCGAAGTCAATGTGACTCCGTATCCCGCGCAGATGCCGCTTTCGCCGGACGAATGGATGCGGCGCCTCGGAACACTCCCGCTAATGTACCAACCGGGTGAAAGCTGGCTTTACCACACGGGCAGCGATTTGCTGGGCGTGTTGATCGCTCGCGCCGCAGATCGTCCGCTGGAAACTTTTTTTCGCGAGCGCATCTTCGATCCGCTCGGAATGAAAGACACTGCCTTCTACGTACCCGCAAACAAGCTCAACCGATTCGTCGACTGCTATGCCTTCAATCCACAAACAAAGAAACTCGACATGATAGATCCTCCCAACGGACAGTGGAGCCGTAGTCCGGCATTCCCTGCTGGCGGCAGCGGCTTGGTCTCAACAGTGGACGACTATCTCGCATTTGCGCGCATGATGCTCAACAACGGCGCGTCCGGCCAAGAACGGCTCGTTAGTGCATCCTCGATCGAACTAATGACGACGAATCACCTTCCTCCTGATCAGCAACAGAAGGGTCGCCTGATACTCGGAGAAAACATGGGTTGGGGATTTGGTCTGTCCGTGCTCACCAAACCGGATAGCCTCGCAACCCGTGCAGGCCGCTACGGATGGAACGGCGGACTAGGCTCTTCATGGTGGACCGATCCAAACGAAGATTTGATCACCATAATTCTTACCGAACGCAGGTACGAAACACCAACTCCGCCGCCCGTAATCAAAGATTTCTGGAAGTCCGCTTACGAATCGATCCGCGCCGATTCCTAGCCCTGTCCTCGTGTACTTAATTCGCGTGCCTCTGTAGCGCCACACTTGAAGGTTGCATCTTAGTTCGTCGCGCCATTGTGCTCCCCGCGCCCCATCCTTGCGCAGCGGAACTTGTCCTTCCCAGCCTCTTTATGGCGCCGATCACAAAATAGTGTAGAATAACGATTTTGTAGCCAGTAGTGCACCGTTGGACTGATCTTGTTTGCTCCAGCCAATCGTGCGCAGGGTGACCTTCGGCGAGGTTATCAGTTCTCAAGGAGGCAGGATGAGCCGGAAATCGATTTTCGTTTGCTTGGTAGCGGCGTCGACGCTGCCGGGACTTGCCTTTTCACAATCCTTCGTGAGCCAGTACAAAGGACTGCCTTATCACGACAACCAGTATCAAACCGGCCCACAAAAAATACCGGGACGAGTATTGTGTGCTTACTATGACCTGGGCGGCGAAGGGGTCGCATACCACGACAGTGATCCACAGAATCACGGCAGCGGAGAATTGAACCCGTCCGATGGAAGCTACCTCAACGAATTTCGTATCCACGAGGGCGTAGACACTTCCTACACGAAGTTCAACCGGAAGCCGGACGCAATGGACGACAACCCCTTCAACAAAGTTGTTCCTCCTGCAGACCTGCTCTATGTTGGCTGGACCGAACCCGGAGAATGGTTCAACGTCACCGTCGAGGTGACACACGCAGGAACCTACGCGGCCGATTTCCTGTACACATCGAATCGTGGCGGCACAATTTCCATAGATGTGAATGGAAAAGACGGGACCGGACCGCTGGAGATCGCTTCGACAAAAGATTCGGCAGACCCGCTAGCTTGGCGTCAGTGGCACCACTGGAATCTGGCCTCTCAACTTTTCAAACTTCGCCTCAACAAAGGTAAAAATATTCTCACCATTCACATCCTGACGAACGGCAACATGAACCTGGCTTATTTCGACTTCAAACAGATTCACAAATGAAAGCTTTCAGGCGTCGTCGCTTTCGGCTTTTCTTCCGCCGTCATCCCCGAGGCGATGCGATGATTCGCGCACATTGCGTGCGCGACCGACAGGTGGTGTCGTCGTTGTCGACGGGGCGCGGTTGTGCTGGGGCTCCGCGACACTAGAACAATCGCTGCGGCGATGCGGCGCTTGAGAATGCATCGTCGAAGGATCTGCCTCTTCTTCGCGCCATTTCTCCCACTTTTATACCCGGCTTGCCCTGAGGCCCGAAGGGCCTCCAAATCCGGTCTATGTAGCGCCACCCTTGAGGGTGGCATCTTCGTTTTTCGTTCCACGGTCCCGGGTGCCCCATACGTTGCATTTGCATGTGGGGTTTCTCGCGCGTCCCTGCCCTACGCCGTCATCTCTGAAAGCGCCTGTCAATACGTAATCCGGCCCAACGGGTCGTACCCAGTCATCTCTTCGCCCTCAACCGGGGCATGGAGTTATTCGCCAGGTGTGTCGCATTCATCCCGCGATCCCGTAGATCGGGATCATGACGACATCGCGCTTACCCCTGGCTGGTCCAACCTCGACCAAACTTTGGATCTCGATACACTTCTTTTTTCTGCAAGACGTGGAACGCAGCTTCAGCCAGGTGCCGCGCTTCCGCTCCCGCCTCGATCCAGTTTTTGATTTATGTTTTGACTTTGATTTTGAGCGAGGGTGCCCCATGTTCGTCCCTCCCGGGATTTTCGGGAGGGCGAACGTGGGGACCTTCGCACCTGTCCTGACGATTTGTTCCTTGCTCTAATCCGTTCTAATTTCTCGAACCGACTGCAGCTTGTTCTCCTGCTCCGTGCATCACCTCATAAAATTATCGTTTCGTTAAAAATTATCTAACGAAAGGATATGGCCCTTTCCCTTCGTTAGGCCGTGGAGGGCTGGTCGGCCGCTCCTTGAGCCTCTAACACTCAACCCCACCTCTCAATATTACTCATTATTAACCAACCAAAGCCTCTCCGCAAAATCCCAACAATCCCCAATTCCCCCATTTTTCAATCCCGCACCAAAAACTGCATTATAATGCACTTTTCCCAAAATGGAACTCACCATCATGCATTATAATGCACTTTTGCCACGTTTTTTGCCCTATATTGGTGCACTTTTCCGTTTAGGAGCCGAGCGCGATCACTCAGTTCCGCCTAAAAAACGCGGCCAGCAGGCGTTATCTAACTTAATAACATCGAGGAGAAAGTTCTAGTATTCAGGCGGGCCAGGCGGCGGTTCCGGCGTAGTGCCAATTCGCAGCCGGCT
>DASYNR010000039.1:0-8931 GCA_036008485.1 Candidatus Acidiferrales bacterium
GGCAATGTGCCGAAAGTCTCCGCGTCGCTTTTTTCGCCGGGCTATTCCATCGCGGCGGTTATCGCGAATGAATTCGCGGAAGCTTCGGCCGGATTGCATCTGAGCGCGCTAATCGAACTCGGCCTTGTGCTATTCGTGCTCACGTTTATCTTGAACGGACTTGCGCGCGTGATGATTGTCGCCACTTCGCGGCGCGGCGCTGGGGCCAGCCGATAATGAGCATCCGAATTATTTGGCGCAAAACAGTGAACGTGGTCATGTTGAGCCTCACCGGACTGTGCGCTCTCGTTACTGTTTCCGCTTTGTTTGTGATTCTCGGATGCCTAGCCTGGAAAGGCGCGACTTCCCTTCACTGGAGTTTCTTCACAAATTTGCCAGCGCCGGTCGGCGAAACCGGCGGTGGAATTGCCAACGCGATTGTGGGCAGCGGAAAATTATTATTGCTTGCGGCACTGGTGGGAATTCCGGTGGGTTTGTTGGGCGCGGTTTATCTGGCGGAATTTGCCGGCTCGACTTTCGCATTTTTCGTGCGCTACGCAACCGATTTACTGAACGGCGTGCCTTCCATCGTAATCGGAATTTTTGCATACACCGTGGTCGTGATTCCCATGCACCATTTTTCGGCGCTGGCAGGCGGGTTTGCGCTTGGCGTAATGATGGTTCCAATTATTCTTCGGAGTTGCGAGGAATTTCTGCGCAATGTTCCCAGGTCATTGCGCGAGGGTGCGATGGCCGTCGGCGCCAGCAAATGGAAAACAATCGCGACGGTTGTGATTCCCGCGGCGTCCAGCGGCATTCTTACCGCCATTCTGCTTTCACTTGCGCGCGTTGCCGGTGAAACCGCGCCGCTGGTCTTTACCGCATTCGGAAATCAGTTCTGGCCGCATGGATTGAATCAGCCCACCGCCGCGTTGCCTGTGGTGATTTACAACTACGCTCTCTCGCCTTACGATGATTGGCACCGGCAAGCTTGGGCTGCCGGGCTTGTACTCATCCTGTTGGTAGTGGCAACGAATTTGCTGACGCGTCTGCTGTTGCAGCGTCAAGCGATGGCGCGGAGATAAGGAGTTCTGACTATGTCCGCTGCCACAAAATTTGCGCTTAGCAAGGAGACGCCCATGAAGGTGGTCACCGCATCGCCCGGAACCGCGAAAGAGACGGCGCCGGATTTGGCAATGCGGATGCTGATTTCCAATTTGAATTTTTATTATGGAAAGACGCAATCTCTTTTTAACGTAAACCTGCGAATCGCCACGAATCAAGTTACCGCGCTGATTGGTCCATCGGGCTGCGGAAAATCCACGCTGCTGCGCACCTTGAATCGCATGCATGAAACTCTTAGCGAAACCCGGCTGACTGGCGAAATTCTTCTTGATGGCGAAGACATTCTGAAGCAGGACGTCACTCACTTGCGCCGCCGCGTCGGAATGTTGTTCCAACGGCCGAATCCATTCCCCAAATCAATTTACGACAACGTGGCATACGGTCCGAAAATCAATGGATACAAAGGATCGCTGGACGACGTGGTGGAACACAGTTTGCGCCGCGGCGCACTTTGGGAGGAAGTGAAAGATCGGCTGAACCGTTCCGCGTACGGACTTTCCGGCGGACAGCAGCAGCGGCTCTGCATCGCGCGAGCGTTAGCCGTGGATCCCGAAGTGCTTCTGCTGGACGAGCCTTGTTCGGCGCTCGATCCCATCAGCACAGCGAAAATTGAAGAGCTTCTGATTCAGCTGAAAGAAAATTGCACCATCGTGATTGTTACTCACAACATGCAACAGGCTGCACGCGTAAGTGATTCCACCGCGTTCATGCTGACCGGCGAACTTGTTGAGTTTAGTCCCACGCCGCAATTGTTTACGACGCCGACAGATCCGCGCACAGAAGCGTACATCACGGGCCGCTTCGGATGAGTTTGTACGTGGTGCGCCGAATTAGCGGCGCTGCGGAATTCGATCGAGAAATTCCTGGGAGAGCCTGAATGGAACGGCATTTTGAAAAAGATTTGGACGAGCTGAAGGAACGCCTGCTGTGGATGGGCAGTCTGGCGGAGCGCGCCGTGCATCAGGCGATTCACTCCGTGCTCGATGGCGATGAGAAACTCGCACACGCCGTGCTGGACGAAGAAGGCGCCATTAATGATTTGCAGGTGGAAATTGACGACCGCGTGATGCATTTGCTGGCGCTGTTTCAACTGATGGCCGCGGACTTGCGTTTCGTGCTGGCCGTTTCTCGAATCAATAATGACCTCGAGCGGATCGGCGATCAGGCCGTCAATATTGCGCAGTCCGCGCAGCGTATCGTGAGGCATCCGCGCGTGAAGCCGTACGTGGATTTGCCACGCATGAGCGAGTTGGCCGAAGAAATGATGCGCGACGCGTTGAATGCAGTTGTCCGCAAGGATGTGGAACTCGCCAAGGACGTTCTGGTGCGCGACGATCAAGTGGATTCGCTGCGCGATCAAATTTTCCGTGAACTGCTTTCTTACATGATGGAAAATTCCGCCGTCGTGTTTCCCGCGTTTGAGCTGATCCTCGTTGCGAAAAATTTGGAGCGCATCGGCGATCACGCAACGAACATCGCAGAAGACGTGATCTACATGGTTGCCGGCAGCGACGTTCGGCACTCCGCGCCGGATCGCCGCTAAGTTAAGCGTGGCGCCGAAACTGAATCTTTTGTAGCTCCGGCTTGCGCTGAGTTGCGACCGACATCCTGCCGGCTATTTCCCTGCTTCCGCCGCCGATACCTTCGGCCGTAGTGTACAATCCCGAACGATTTCCATTTTCTACCATCAACTTTATGTAGCGGATCGTGCATTTTGATTGCATGGCCGCTTTGGAAAGAGATCCAGCCATTCGCCTTCCCGAAAATAGTTTCGGAAATACGCCGCGCACCGCGACGAGCCGAAATTCAATTTGGCATACCATCACCGTATCTGTAGGCGCGCTCATTCTGTTTTGGCCGGCGATCTTAAATCGGTTTCCGCTGCTTTTCCCCGATTCCATGTCGTACCTAGAGGCTGGCCGTCCTGTTGCACGCGCTTTATTCCTGCACAAATTATCGTCGTACTACGGCATGCGGTCGTTGATTTACAGTCTTGGAATTTTTCCGTTTCACTGGAACGTAACTTTGTGGCCTGTGGCGGCGCTGCAAGCGCTCCTTGCCGCGTATGTCATCTGGCTGGTGATCCGATCATTCGTGACGCGCCGGACCGTGTTGTGTTACCTGATGCTGTGTGCGCTGCTTGGCCTGCTGACGACGCTAAGCTGGTACTCCGTCCTGATTCTGCCTGACATTCTTGGCCCGCTACTTTATCTGTGCGTTTATTTGATCGTTTTCGCGCGCGAAACGCTTTCACGTTTAGACCGCGCCGCATTAATGGTAATCATCTGGTGGGCTGCGGCGTCGCATGGCTCGCAGATGGTCATTGCTGCCGGCCTCTGCGTTCTTCTAATTCTGCTGCTCGTTTTTCGCCGACGTTTCATGGAACGCCGCTGGCGATCCGTTGGCGCCGTGATATTGGTCCTCGCGTTTTCCGCGGCCGCACAGATCGCGCTTAACGCGTACTTGACCGGCGTGCCCTCGCTGAACGGCGATTGGCCGCCGCTTCTGATGGCTCGCGTTATTGTCGACGGCCCCGGCCGCCTCTATCTGGAAACGCACTGCCCGGACGCGAAATTTGCAATCTGCGAAGATGCGCATAATCTGCCGGATTCCGCGGACGATTTTCTTTGGTCGGATAAGGGAATCTGGCAGAGCGCCTCGGAAGAAAAACAAGCGCGATTGCAACACGAGGAAATGCAATTTGTCCTGGCCACGCTTCGCGCCTACCCCGCCGAGCAATTGAAAAAATCGGCTGCGAACTTTGGAAATCAATTGACGGCGCTTGGTCTGGATGATTTGGGCTCGAACGACTGGGTGCTGGGAGAATTCGATCGAGTATTGCCGCGCGAAAAATCAAGTTTCGAGCGCAGCCGTCAAGCTAGCGATGCGCTGCCGCTGGAATTTTTCTCGTCCGTTCAAGAATGGACGGTGATTGCCTCGCTCATTGTAATGGCCGCGTTCCTTCCTTACGTTTGGCGCCACCGGCCCATTCGGATTTTGGGAATCGGCGTGGTCATCATTTCGACCGTGATTGCGAATGCCCTTGTCACCGGAGTTCTTTCAGGCGTTGAGACGCGCTACCAGAGCCGCGTGATCTGGCTGCTGCCGCTACTTGCCGCTCTTTTGATTTTGGACTGGCGCGGGAACCGGAGCTTGAATCGGGCGAATCTGGAATAGTTCAAGTTTGCCGCTGGTGTAAATCACGTCGCCGATGCTGTGCAGATCTTCCTCATAGTCGGGCACGTTGAAAGCGTAGATGTAGTCGTAGTTTTGTTGGATCGAATCCAATTCTAATTTTTCACTGTAACTTAAATCCCAAAATCCGTCGGGCGCGTAAATATCTTTTTTCATACGAAGCGGCAGCAATCCAGGTACTTGAAAAAGATATGGCGAAAACCATCCGCGGTCGATCACTCCATAGGCCCAGAAGTGATCGTAGTACTGGTCAATCGCGTCTTCGTTGTCATCGCGCTGCGCGATGATCGGCAAGATGCGCGCGTTTTGCGGCGTTTTGTAAAAAGATCCCGCGTAGCCAGCGAGCGCCGGTTGCGCGGCGTGGAATACTTTTGTCAGGTCATATGTGCGGGCGGCGAACAGTAGAATCGCCAGCGGCGCCAGTTTCCACGCGCGGCGTCCCATACGAGCCGTAACAAATAAAAGGATGAACAGCACCGGCAGCGCGCGAATATCAATGTCGTAGCCGTCGCCGTAGTCCACCGGCAACGCCACGAATGTAATCGCCACTCCAACCGCAACCACCACCCATCGCCAATTCCAGTGAAATTCCTTGTTGAAAAGCCAGCCGAAAATAAGAAGCGCCAGAATTCCCGCCAGAGTAATTTCGTCCAGCCGGTGCGAATCGCTGTGCATGATCATCCAGGCGGCATCGAGTTTGTCGCTCATCGTGCGGAATCCCGCGCCGGTCGATTGTTTTTCCGCTACACGGGAAGAAAGAAAATAAAGCGTGAGGCACGGCACGAAGAGCGCGCCCGTTTGAATCCATTCACGAATGCGCGGACGCGTGACCGAATAAAGTACGGTGATCAATCCGCAGAAAACAAAACCCATGATGTGCGTGAAATATGTCGCGATCAGCGCCAGGCAAGTCACCAGCCACCGCGCGGCTGACGGCTCTTTCAGGAAACGCAGCAACAGGCCGAGAGTGACGAATATCAGCGAAAGGCTGCAATAAAATCCTACGAAGCCGTATCGGAAAAAAATATTTTGACTGGCCAGCAGAAACCATAACGCAATGGCGTTTTCACCGGGATTCACTTGTCGAAGAAAAAACCACGCGGCCAGCGGCAGTCCGAGCGCGCCCATACTGAGCACTAATTTTCCCGCAACAAGCGTGGGCATCGCACGGCTAAGCGAACCGATCAGGAAATCAGTTGTAATGTACGGAGTCGGGCCCCAATCGCCCCGGAAATACTGGCTGAAATTATATTGGGCGTCATGCAGATGAAAAAGCACGAAGCTGCTGGCGAGATGGTTCGGAAAATCGAGCAGCGGCGGGTAGTGCACGCTCCAAATCGGAAGCAGAATCATTGCCGCCAGAATTGCAATCCCCGCGGTTACCACGGGATGCTGCCGAATTGCGCTGCGTAAGCCGGTCTGCTGTGCGAGTAGAGGATCGGGCATGGAGTTATCGCGCGGCGGACATCATACAATGTTTCACGAAAAAAGCGCGCGGCCGCGAATCGCTCGCCGCGCGTCAGTGAATTTCTTCCGTCAGCGGCTCGCCCCAAATCCAGTGCGCGAACCAATGTAAATTTTCTTCCATCACCGAACGCTGCTGCTTCGGTTTGTTGATCGGATGCCCGAACGTCGGATAAACCACCATGCGCACTGGCGCGCCAACGTCCTGCAGCGCCTGATAAAGCTCGAATCCATTCGGCAAAGGAACGCGCCGGTCACTGCCGCCGTGTTGGATTAATGTTGGTGTCTTGGTCACTCCTTTTTTCACGTAGGTAATCGGCGAAGCCTTGCGATAAATTTCCGGATCGTCCCACGGTGTCGCGTGCATGTACTGGCGCGTGAAAGGATGAATATCCGTGTTCACGTAATAGGTCATCCAGTCAGAAATTCCCGCGCCCACGGAAACCGCGCGAAATCTGTCGCTCGAAGTTGTGATAAACGCCGAAATGTAGCCGCCTTCGCTCCAACCCATCGCGCCGACCTTATCGCGATCCACCCAGCCTTTGCTGATCAGATAATCCACTCCGGAAATCACGTCGGCGTAATCTCCCGTGCCCAGATCGCGCACGTTCAGCGAACGGAACGCTTCGCCGTATCCCGCCGAGCCGCGATAATTCGGCCGTAGGATTAGCGCGCCCTTCGCGGCGAATATTTCCATCGGATAATAACGATCGGCGGCGAGCGATGTGCGATCCACTCCAGTCGGGCCGCCGTGAATGATTACCAGCAACGGATATTTTTTATTTGGGTCCCAATCGGCGGGCTTAATCAGAATGCCTTCGATTTTTGCGTTGCCGTCAGGCGAAGTCCACTCGATGCGTTCGCGCCGCGCAGTGTGAAATCCTTTTTGTTGGTCGCCAATCGCAGTCACCGCGTGCGGCGCAAAAGGTTTCACCGCTGATACATAAATTTCCGGATACGCATTGTCGGCCGCGCCCACAAATGCCGCCTGACGAAAATCGTGCGTAAAGGAAAATTGCTGCGCGATAAAATTATCCGGCGCGGAAACGCGTTCGATCGCTCCCGTCTTGGGATTCACAAGGAATAAATGCGCATATGTTTTCTGCAGTGCCGCAAAATAAATTCCGTCGGCGCTCCAGGTGATCGGTGCCGCGTCTTCGTCAAATTTTCCGGTGATGACGCGGGGCGTGCCGCCGCCGGCAGAGACCACCGCAATCTTGTGGTTCGTGTAAAACGAATATTCGTTGCCATCGGCCGTTTGATATGCGATTTCAGCTCCATCGGGCGACCACACTGGGTCCGTGTCCGGCCCGGGAGTTGAAACGATTTTCTTCACTGCGCGGTCAGCGGCCGTAACAACGTATATATCCGCAGTTTCAGCGGAACCGAGATCCGGATCGCGCTGCGCCGAAAACGCGATGCGTGTTGAATCAGGAGACCATGCGAACGAGCCAACCGTATACGAATTTCCTTCAGTTAATTGGCGCGGATTATTTGTGTGAGAGGTATCGCCCGCATCCGGCAAATCGCCAGCGGCTACGCTGATCGTCCACAAATGCGTCATCGAATAATCGCTGCTAATTACCTGTATTTCGCCGTACTTTTCGTCGCGATCCTTCCGCGCTTTCGTCGGCGGATCCGTTGCTGTATATGCAATGCTATGCCCATCAGGCGCCCACGAAAATGAATTCACTCCAGTTTCCACCTTCGTCAGCTCACGCGCTTCGCCGCCACTCGATGAAATCAAATAAATTTGCGACTTATTTTCTTTGGCTCCGGCCAGCAGCGGCGGACGGTTCGAAAGAAATGCGATCCACTTGCCATCCGGTGACCAGTGCGCGTCGTAGCTCGATCCTTTGCTGCTGGTCAGGCGAATCCTCCGCGGCGAAGTTGTATCGGCCAGCCATAGCTCGCGCTCGAACGCATTCGACTCCCAATTCGTGTGCGTCACTTCATAGGCCACCCAGCGGCCATCCGGAGAAATCCGTGGCGATCCCGCGCTGCGCATTTCCAGCGACTGATTGATTGTCGGCGCGCCCGCCGGCGCCGTGTTCAGTGAGTCCGCGGCCTGTTGCGTCCACGCTGTCGAAGACGTCAGCATACATCCTGTGATTACCGCAAAAACTAAAAACGATCTACGAGGCATGCAGCGTCTCCTGAATATGAAATGTTTGGAACCGACGTGCGCTAGCTGTATTTCACTATGGCGTAACACCCGCATAATTCGGAATCGCGGCGCGCGCAACATTCTTGTACACCACGCCACCCTTCATCACAAAAACAACTCTGCGCACCGCCGTAATGTCTTTCAGCGGATCGCCATCCAACGCGATAATATCCGCCTCCAATCCGGGCGCGATCGAACCGATTTTATCTGCCATGTTCATCGCTTCCGCGCCAATCGAATTTGCGGACATCATCGCCGCCATCGGATCCTGTCCGCCATCGCGCACGCGGTCGATAAATTCTTCGGCGTTTCGGCCGTGCGCTCCGGCCACAGCGTCCGTACCAAAAACAATTTTCAGTCCGGGAATTTTTATCGCGCGATGCACCAGCTCGTGATTCATCGGCAGGATTTTTTCCATCGCCGCGAATCCTTCTTCGTTGTAGCCCGGAGTTCCAAGATACTTTTCTTTGTTCAACAAGTAATTCTCGATCACCAATCCCGCTTGCGGATCGAAATAAGTTCCGCGCTCAGCGAGCACGCGCAAATCGTCGTCCGTCGAAAGCGTCCCGTGCTCCACTTCCGTGCAGCCTGCCAGCGACGCCGCACGCACAGCTTCCTTATACGCATGTACAAGCGTACGCAGCCCCAATTTCTTCGCTTCATCGCACGCCGCGTTCAACTGTTCCTGTGAAACCGTCATGCCTCCGCCCTGGCGAATGCTGGCCGACGCGAAAATTTTAATTAAATCCGCGCCTGCATCCTTCTGTTTCCTTATATACGCTCGGATTTCCTCCGGCGTTCCCGTCCGCTCGCCGCGCCCTTGCAAAGGCTCAACCGCTGTCAGAATTCTCGGCCCAGGAAGAAGTCCTTTCGCAATGGCGTCGCGCAACGGCACATCATTCGGCGCGCCCACGCTTTGCACCGTCGTAAATCCCGCCATCAGTGTGACGAACGCATTTGACGCCGCCTGATACGCGTCCTCCTGGGTAGTGCCCCCCGCG
>DASYNR010000040.1:0-24359 GCA_036008485.1 Candidatus Acidiferrales bacterium
CGCGTGATGCTGATGGTGAAGGCCGGCGAAGTAGTGGATCAGACAATCGCGCAACTGCTTCCTTATCTCGAGAAGGACGACATCATCATCGACGGCGGCAACTCGCTTTTCACGGACACAACTCGGCGCACGAAGGATCTCGCCGCGAAGGGAATTCTTTTCATCGGCACCGGAGTTTCCGGCGGCGAAGAAGGCGCGCGCTTCGGACCTTCCATCATGCCTGGTGGAAACATAAAAGCGTGGCCTCACGTGAAGGAAATTTTCCAGGCCATCGCAGCAAAAGTGGAAGACGGAACCCCCTGTTGCGACTGGGTCGGCCAAGATGGCGCCGGCCACTTTGTAAAAATGGTGCACAACGGCATCGAATATGGCGATATGCAGCTCATCGGCGAGGCATATCACTTGTTGCAACGCGGACTTGGCGTTACACCCGACGAACTTTCCAAAGTATTTGGCGACTGGAACAAAGGGGAACTAGATAGTTATCTGATTGAAATTTCCTCCGCTATTTTTGCCAAGAAGGACGACGACGGTCAGCCACTCGTCGACAAAATTCTAGACGCTGCCGGACAAAAGGGCACGGGTAAGTGGACGGTGATCTCCGCTCTCGACACCGGACAACCGGTAACGCTAATCGGCGAGAGTGTATTTGCGCGCTGCCTTTCGGCGTTGAAAGAGGAACGAACGAACGCGGCAAAATTGCTGCAAGGCCCGAACATCACAAATCAAGCGGACGATCGAACAGAATTTATTGAAGATGTCCGGCGCGCTCTTTATTGCTCCAAGATTGTGAGTTACGCGCAAGGGTATATGTTGTTGCGCGCGGCGGAAAAAGAACAGGGGTGGAAAATCAATATGGGCGGCGTGGCGCTCATGTGGCGCGGCGGATGCATCATCCGCAGCGCATTTCTCGGCGACATCAAGCTTGCATTCGACAAGAATCCCGCGTTGCAGAACTTGCTGCTGGATAATTTTTTCCTGTCCGCAATAAACAAGTACCAGGCGTCATGGCGCAAGGCAATCATCCGAGGAATTGAAATCGGCGTGCCCATGCCGGCGTTTTCAACTGCTCTGTCTTTCTATGACGGTTACCGCACTGAGCGTCTGCCTGCGAATTTATTGCAAGCGCAACGCGATTTTTTCGGAGCGCACACCTACGAGCGCGTCGATAAACCTCGCGGACAATTTTTTCACACGAACTGGACTGGTCACGGCGGGCGAACTTCGTCTTCGACGTATACAGTCTAATAATCGAAATTACTGCGCACTCACACTAAAGTTCAGAAATCGCGGCAAGCTATCTGCCGCGCGGCCCATCGACCGCGCCAGACTCAGCTTCGCGGCATTGTGCGCAAAAACGCTGTTGATGTAATCCAGTTTCGCGCTCGTCACTGATTCCTGCGCCTGAATCACTTCCACATTGTCCGTCACGCCTGCTTCGTACCTTTGACGCGTTAGATCCAGCGCTTCTTCCGTCACCTTAATATTTCTAAGCGCAACTTCCACCTGACTGGCCGCTGTTTCCACATCCAGATACGCTTCGCGAATATCACTCTCCACTTGCGTCCTCAGGTCTTCGAGCTCCGCGCGCCGCTGCGCCACCACCGCATCTGCTTGCTCGATGTCCCCCTTCGCGCGCCCGCCCTGCCAGATCGGAACGCGAAGCGTCGCGGAAGCGGTGAATGTTCCGTGCGATTGCGACGGATTTGTGCCAATCACTCCGTAATCGCCGGCCGCGGAAAGTGATGGAAGCAATTCGCTTTTCGCTGCGGATCGTTCGCGTTCCGCGGCATGCACTTGCGCCTCCGCGGACTTCAAATCCGCGCGCCCGTCGAGCGCCTGTTTCAGCGCGTCGTCCGGACTGACCGGAGGCGCCGCGGAAAATGGCACGTCATCTGTAACATCGAAGTGCTCGTTCGGGGGCAGCCCCGTCATGCGCGCCAAATTAATTTTCTGTTTGGAAAGATCATTCTCCAAAGACAAAAGTCTTTGCCGCTGCGTCAGCGCTTCCACTTCACTTCGATCCACGTCAACTTGTGCCGCCACACCCACCGCGCGCTTCTGCGAAGTTTGTTGAAAAAGCGCATTTGCAGTATCGAGTTGCGCTTGCGCCGACGCCACGCGCGCTTTCGCGGCAATCACTTGTAGATATGCGCCGCCGACGGCCAGCACCACAAGATCGCGCGCATCCTGCGTGGCGAATTGATTTGCCCGCACAGTCTCATTTGCCGCGCGATAATTATTCAGCGCCGTAAGGTCCACGACGTTCTGCGTAAGGTGTGCGCGCAGATCGAAAAAATTGAATGGTCCTACGATCGTCGGAAACACAAATCCTGCGACCGGAACTTTGATGCGAACTCCCAACGCCGCCAAATCTTCCTGCTCGACAGTTTCGCCTAATGTTCCATTCACATTGGGCAACAGCGCGCTTCGCGCGGAAATACTCTGCCCATGCGCTTGCCGTTCCGCCGCCGCCAAGCCAACCGTTCCCAGGTTGTATTCAAGTCCGCGCGCGATTGCTTCGCGCAAGGATAACTTTCCCGAAAATGGCATTTTCGCAGTGCTTGACGTGCTTCCCGCATAAGGCCCCTGGACCTGCACCGTAGGATTGATCGTGTCCACACTCGTGGTGGTTCCAGGAACCGGCGCTTGCGTTGCCTTCACCGATCCGTTCTGCCCGAGTTTCCCGGAAAGCGGCAGCGGATTCGCCTGCGTTCCCTGTGCCTGAGTTTGTGGCGGGCCTTGGGCGAATGCGCCATTCGCGAAGACTAGTGCTCCGAGAAAAAATATCTCCGCAATTGTGCTGCTATGAGTGCTCCACCGAATTGGTTTTCTCATGGGAATGAATCCTCTCGAGTTAACTCAGCTGTTTTCGGAATCGCCAGACGCTTAGCGTCACAAGAATCAGCGTAAAAATTATGAGCGCCACAAAATTCGGCCATAGCGAAGAAATGCCGCTTCCCTTCAGCATGCTCGCTCGCACTATCGTCGCAAAATGGTGAATTGGATTCAGTACCGTCAGTGGCTGCAACCATTTCGGCATCGCTTCCACCGGATTTAGCGCGCCGGAGAGCGATGACATCGGCGGGTTTACAAAGAAGCTCGTCAATTGCGCTTGCTGCGCCGACTTACTAATCGTCGCAATCACAGTGCCCAGGCTGATGCCCGACAAAATGCACAACGCTCCGCCGGCTACGATTAATGAGAGCCCTCCCTGGAATGGAACGTGAAAAACGACTTTCACCACGCCGATCGCGACAACCATCATCATGAAAAGCAAAACGAACAGCGGAACAATTTTCGCGACAATAATTTCTGTCGTACTCGCCGGAGACATCAGCAATTGCTCGATCGTTCCTGCTTCACGTTCCCGGACCATTGCGCCTGACGCGACTAGAGAACTATTCAGGATAAGTAGCAATCCAAAAACGCCGGTGACGATGAACCACGAATCGACCAGTCCGGGATTGTAAAGAAACGCCGCCTGCAATTGCACTTGCCCGCCATGACTAATATTCGTCTCCGCATCGGGCGCGGCACTGGCGTGAAGTCCTTCACCTTGCAGTATGCCGTTGAAAGTTTGAACAACGCCCTGCGCGTATCCCTGACTGATCGTCGCGGTATTCGCGTCCATCGCGTTCAATAAAAATTGCAAAATCGTTGGGCGTTCGCGCGCCAGGTTCCGCGCGTAGTCGTATGGAATCACTGCTCCAGCATCCACTTTGCTCTGGCTGATCGCATCGCCAAGCTCGTTCACGGAAAAATAATATCCAGACAATTGAAACGCTTTGCTTTCCGTCATTGTGGCGATCAGCTCGCGGCTTTCAGGAGTGTGGCTGTCGTCCACTACGCCGAGCCGCACATTGGAAACCGCCGCGCTCAACGCAAAACCGAAAAGCGTAAGTTGCAAGATCGGCGGCAGAATCAGCGAAACAGCCAGACGCCGGTCGCGCTTGATCTGGTTGAATTCCTTTCGGATCAACGCAAGCAGCCGGTGATTGATAATATTCGCGAAGAAATTTCTCATAAATTATGCTTTCAGTTGCATGCGCCGCATCGTGCGCCACGCGAGGCCATAAAAAATAAATCCAATCACGCCGATAATCAGCACTTTGTACCAAACCGCCGGCCATCCCCCGCCCTGCAGCAGCGCGTCACGGACAATTTCAATGTAATAGCGGCCCCAAATGATGTTGGAAATCCAACGGATGCCCGCCGGAATGTTTTGGATTGGAAATAAAAGTCCCGAAAGCAAAAACACCAGCAGAAATCCGCCGAGCGACACAGCCTGTAGAGCTGCCGCCTGATTTGGAACCGTCGCTCCGATCATTGTTCCGAACGAAGCTACGCAGAATGCGTAAAGAACGGTCGCGATAAAAAATGGCGTTGGGTCGCCAGCTAGCGTCAGGCCAAAATAGGTGAAAAGTATAATTATCATCACCGCGCTTTCCGCCAGTGCCACCGCTGTAAACGCCAAAATTTTTCCAAGCAAAAACTCGTGCGCGGAAATGCTCGACACATAGACCTGCAGAATCGTTTTCTGTTCGCCTTCCTTCGCCATCGCAAGCGCGGCCAGCAACGGTGGAAACATCGAAAGCCCCAGAACAAATATTCCCGGCCCGTAAAATTTCTTTGAGGAAAGTCCGGGGTTATACCACAATCGGAATGCGGTCTGAACGAGTGCCGGATGAATTGCCGCAGCCGTGCGCGAATTGTATGCGCTCGTAACTTCGCCCGAATATGCGGACACCAGCTTCGCCGTGTTCGCGTCCGACGCATCCACCATCAATTGCACCGGTGCATTCACACCTCGCGCCATTTCCTTGCCAAATTCCACAGGTATAATCAGCACCACGCGTGCTGTATTCGTGATCAGCGCCTGCTCCGCTGGTTTATCCGGCGGCCATGCCACAATCCGAAAGGTGTTCGACGCGCGGAACGCCTGGATCAAATCGCGCGACGCGGCTGAATTGTCATAATCTTGCACGACCATCGGCAAATCATTCACTGTCAGCGAAATCGCGGTGCTCAGCAGTACTAGAAGGACGAGCGGCAGCACCATCGCCAACGCGAGCGTGCGCCAATCCCGGACAATCTGGGTCAACTCCTTTCGGATTTGCGCCGCAATTCGCCTCATCTAATTTTCTTCATTCTTCCTGCGCGACTTTTCCTTCGCGCCGCGCCTGCTCAACAATGCTGATGAACACATCTTCCAGCGAGAATCTGCCTTCGCGCACACTGATCACATGAACGCCGCCCGATTCCAGTTCCTCTGAAATCTTTTTCTCGCCTTCTCCCGCGCTTTCTTCTGTAATCACGTGAAGGCGATTCCCGAATACCGCTACCCGCCAGTTGTCCCTTCCCTTTTTCAAAATGTCCGCCGCGCGCTGCGGCTGATCGGTGATCACTTCAAGCAGATGCCCCTTCTGCTGCTTCTTAATTCCGCTCGGCGTGCCCTCCGCAACCAGCTCGCCCGCTACCATCATTCCAAGCCGGTTGCACTGCTCGGCTTCTTCCAAATAATGCGTCGTCACCAGAATCGCGGCACCCGCATCCGCCAGCCGGTTAATCATTGTCCAAAAGGCACGGCGCGCCAGCGGATCGACGCCCGAAGTTGGCTCGTCCAAGAAGAGAATGCTTGGCTCGTGCAAAATCGCCGCGCCGAAAGCCACCCGCTGCTTCCATCCTCCCGGCAAACTTCCTGTGATTTGATTTTGATTTCCTTCCAGACCCGAAAATGAAAGCACCCATTTTATTTTTTCGTCGCGCTCCGCATCGGGCACTCCATAAACTCCCGCGAAGAATTTCAGGTTCTCCAGAATGGTCATGTCGTCGTACAAAGAAAATTTCTGTGACATGTATCCAATGCCCTGCCGTATGTGCTGTGAACGCAAGTTGGAAGTCTGGCCCGCCAGCTCCATCTTTCCACTCGACGCATCCAGCAATCCGCATAGCATTTTGATCGTCGTAGTCTTGCCGGCTCCATTCGCGCCCAGAAGCCCGTACACTTCTCCGTACTGAATCTTCAAATTGACATTCTTCACCGCCGTAAACGCGCCGAATTGCTTCGTCAGATTCGTCGCGCCCATCGCGATCCGTCCGCGCAAATCGCCGTGATCGTGCCGGACCGGATATGGCTCCCGATGCGCTTCCTGTCCCGACCCGCGCAGTCTCGCCACGAAAACATTTTCGAGCGTCGGCTCGTCAACGCGAACATCGTCTACAATTCCCGCGCCCTTCATTCTTTCGTTCAAAGCAACAATCGCTTTTTGCGGATCATTCACAAGCAAATCGATGTGGTCGCCGAATCGCTGAATATCGATGAAGTCCTTATCGGTCCCCGTCAGTTCCGAAAGCGCTGCCTCGGCTTTGCCCAAGTCCGGCGTTCGCAATTCCAATCTTTTCGCATTCAAGCTCGCCGTAAGTTCCGCCGGCGTGCCCATTTGCTGAATTTTCCCCTGATGAATCAAGGCAATCCGGTGGCACCTTTCCGCTTCATCCAAATACGGAGTTGCCACAACAATCGTCAGTCCATCCGCCGCAAGGTGTGTCAGCGTGTCCCAAAATTCGCGCCGCGAAACCGGATCGACCCCGGTCGTCGGTTCATCCAGCAATAAAATTTGTGGCTGTGGAACCAGCGCGCAGACCAGCGCCAGTTTCTGTTTCATGCCGCCACTCAATCGCCCCGCCAATCGGTCTGTGAAGCGATCCATGTCGAACATTCGCAGATATTGCAGTCCGCGCTTTTCTATCTCATCGTGAGGAACGCGCCGCAGATCTCCGGTGTATCGAATGTTTTCGGCAACGCTCAAGTCAGGATACAAACTAAACGCCTGAGTCAGATATCCGGTCTGCGAGCGCATCGTTCGCGCTTGCCCGCCAAACACATCCACTGTTCCCGACGTCGCCTCCATCACTCCCGCAAGAATTTGAAATGTGGAAGTTTTCCCCGCGCCATCCGGCCCGATCAATCCAAAAATTTCGCCCTTCGCAACTTCAAATGTGATTCCGCGCACCGCTTCCACCGCGCCATATCGCTTCCACAAATCTTTCACGTTCAGCGCAAGCTGCTGCTCGGCGCTGCCCGGCGCGCGAAGATCCACGTTTTCAGATGCCGTAACCATTATTGGATTCGTCCAACCTTCGGCCACGTGTCCCCTTGCACCAAAATTTCGCCATCAGCAGGCATTCCGGGTTTTGCAAATCCAATTCCGCTCTTCAATTGGAGCTTCAGTCCGACCACCTGTTTCACGCGGTCATCGCGAAAATAAGTGTTCTCCGGTGTGAACGTCGCCTGCGGATCAATCCGCGAAACGTAAGCATCCAGCGCCTGCTTCGGATTCGAGTCCAGATAAATTCTCGCCGGCTGCCCAACTTTCACTTTTCCAATTTCGCCTTCCGGCACAAATCCCCGCAGATAGACTTTGCTCAAATCAATTAAAGTGATTAGCGCCGTGCCCGCCACCACCACTTCGCCCGGTTCAGCCGCTCGCGTCGCCACTGTTCCATCAAACGGTGCTTTCACAATTAAATCCGCGCGATTCGCTTCCGCTTCGGCCAGCTCTGCGCGAGCCTGTTCGGTGGTTGCGCGAGCATTCGCCATTTCCGCGCTCTGTTCCGTTATCTGCTTCCCAACCAAATCAACCTGAGATTTACGAATCCCGGGATTTTCCAAATTTGCCCGCGCAGTAGTCAGCGCGCCTTGCGACGATTCCACTCTGCGTTTCGCCGCAGTTACCGCCGCGGCCTGTTGATCCGCGGTTGCTGCATATTGAAGTCCTTGTTGTTCCGAGACAGCTCCCGATTTCGCCAGCTTCCCGTATGCTTCCTTATTAAATGCCGCGATTTGATACGCCGCCTGCTGCTGCGCCAGATCCGCTTCCGCCGCCGCTAAATCCGCTTCCGCTTGGCGCACGCGTCCACCGGCATCTATTTTTGATTGATCGGTTTGAAGTTGATTCTGGCTCATCTGTTCTCGAAGAACAGCAATCTGATCGCTCGCTGATCTCTCTTTCGCTTCCGCTTCCACCAGCACCGCGCGAGCTTGGTTCTCCCGCGCGCGAACTTGTTCGTCATCAAGAATCGCGATGATGTCCCCCGCTTTCACCGTATCGCCTTCGCGTACTCGCAATTCAAGAATGCGTCCGGTAGTTTTTGGCGCAATCGCCGAATCGTCGCCTTCGACTCGTCCGCTCAGCACCACAATGCTGTCCGGAATTTTCGGCGTCGCAAAAAATTCTCTCCAAATAAGAATTCCACCCGCCACCAAAATTGCAGCGACCGCTAAAATTCGGATGAACCTGCGCCGTGGAACGGGCGTCGCCGGAGTCCCGCCATTCGGCGGATTCACCGGCTTGTTTGTTTCCGCCGAACTATTAGTTGCTTTCTCGTCAGCCATGTTTTACCTCGATTGCGCTACCGCGCGTTTTTTGCGTTTCGGCCTATTTCGCGAAGATAGGCCAGTGAAAAATCAGCGATATGATTCGCGATCTGTTCCAACATCTCATCCGTCAACTTCATGTCCGGCGAAAAACGCTCCAGAACTGGGCCTGCGAAAACGTAAAAAAGTATTTGTCCCATCACGCTATGCGCGCATAGCCTCGTTTTCACATGCCGTGCAGGCATGCCGATAATTTTCGCGATTAGTTCCAGCAGACGGTCATAAATCGGCCGTGAAACTCGATTGATCAAGCGGGACAACGCTGGAGACGGATCTGCAAGTTCGTGCGCGAAAATCCGAAGTTGCCAGTTCGGCATCGCGTTTTTGCGCAACCCCTGCACTCGCGCCCGGATCACATCCCGCAAAATATCTTCCGGTGATCCGGTCTGGTCCAGCGCCGCAAAAATCTGGGCCACATGCGTCGCGCGTTTGCATTGAACCAGCACCTCCTCGTACAACCCCAGCTTGTCCTTGAAGTGATAATTCACTGCCGCAACATTTGCGCCGGCCCGCTTGCAGATTTCCCGCACCGTCGCCGAGTGATACCCCTTTTCCGCGAAGATCGGCCCCGCCGAATCCACAAGCTTCTGCCGCGTTGCTGCGGAATCCACGGGACTGCCTTTTCGGCCGTGATGCTTTGCTGCCGGATTGCGCTCTCGCTTCATATTCAAACAACAGTTTAAAACAGACGTTTGCATCTGTCAAGAGGAAGTGAATACAGCGAGGTAAGAGCTACTGCAGAGGAATTCGATACAAGTTCCGGCGCGTATTCTGCACCAGGTAAGCATAGAGTGACGGACTTACGGCCGATTCCAGATTTTCCGGAATGGCCGTAAGATTCGCGTTTGCGATTTCTTCCTTACGCGTGAACCCGCCTGAAGGCAGTTTCGGAAGCCCGTTATCTTGCACCGGCATCACGTACACGCCCTTTTTCGCAGCAACGTCTTTATAATTCAGATAGACAAATTTCCCGGCAGTGTCCCACGTCATCACGCAAAATCCCTGGCACAGCACTACCGCCTTGCTGCCGTCCGCAGCAAACGCCGACGTATTCGTGAAGTGCTCTGTATCGGGGCCGGGCGAGGATGCAACGATCCAGCGGCCATCCGGCGAAGCAGAAATTATGTCAATCACTCGCTGCGCAGTTATTTTTTGTCGGCCGCTGCCATCCGATTTCATGCGATTCAGAAAATTGGCTCCACCCTCGATGGATCGAAACACCACGTCGCCATCTGCCAAGAATTGCGGTGAGTCATCGCTCGCACTCGCCGGGGATATGCGCACCGGCGACGAGCGCCGATTCGTCGGCGCGATCCATATACTCGAATTCCCGTTCGCATCGTTCGACGCATAGACGACCTGTTTTCCGTCGCGTGAAACCGAATAGCTTCGCGAATAGTTTCGCGAGGCAATGGCGGAAAGGATCCTTTCCGTTTTTCCGCTGGCCAAATCCTTCATCCACAATTCGGAACTCGACGATTGCCCGCTGGACAGCAAATAGTAAAGACTTTTTCCATCCGCCGAGAAAGTAGCGACAGACACGTTGCCCTCCGACGAAATCGGACGCTCGTCGTCCTTATCATGAAGCCACACAGTGGCGTCCCGCGATCCCACCGCGCTGATGAATGACTTGCCGTCCGAGGCCAGCGCAATTCCCTCCTGCGACGTTGGACCGAAAGTGATCTGCTCAGGTTGGCCATCCGGAAATTTCTGTCTCCAAATGTGAGATTGGTTGCCGATCAACACGCTGAGGTACATCCATTGCCCATCGGATGACCACGCGCCTTCGTAGCAGGAGCCGGCCGCCGGACCAATCGTGCGTGTTTCTCCGCCGCCCTGAAAAGGAACAATGCGGCACGGCGTCACATCACCGTGACTGTTCATTTCCACAACGAGCACCCACTTCCCATCCGGTGAAAGGTATGAATGGTGAGCCATGCCGCGCTCACCGGGCGGCGCGTAAATTTCCCGCCGATTCCCGCGGTCTTCGTCCGTGCTGATCAGCACCATATGCAAACCGCCGGTGATCTCCGAAAACATCAATCTCTTCCCGCCCTCCACCCATGAAAGTGATGACGCGTTCGGCATCAACTTCTTTGGCTCACTCCCAAGCACCGGCACTTCCCACACATCCCATAGCACACCTGTGCTGTAAATAACGCGCGATCCATCGGGAGAAAATGACGGGCTCATTTTCAACGTTGTGTCATGCGTCAACTCGGCGGGCTGGCCGTCTGGAAGAATTTTCACCATGATCTGGCCCGCGCCGAAAAATGGATCATCCCCGTGGATGAACGCGAGCATTCGCCCGTCGGGCGAAAGCGCCGGGCTAACAACGGAATCCGTAAAGAATGTGAGTTGCTTCCAATTATCGCTCGAAGCAGGCATGCCCACCGAAGTCCGGGAATGAAGGAACCAGAAAATGCCCGCAGCCAGCAAAAGAACCACAGCCGCACTAAGAATTGCATTTCGCCCTCCGTGGTTTTGCTTCGCGGGCAACACCGCACCGGGCTGCCAAGCCTCATCTGACTTCCCAGGCATTTGCGCCGATTTATGCGAATGCCCTGAACTCGAATCTCGCTTTACACGCTGCAATTCCACTCGAAGGTCAGAAGCATTCTGATATCGCAGAGTACGGTCTTTCTCCAGCGCGCGATGAATAATTTCTTCCAGCCGAGAAGGCAGAATCGGATTCAGACGCACGGGCGCCACCGGCTCTCGATTCAGGATCGCCTCGAAGACCACGCCGGAGGTGTCTCCGCGAAATGGCAGCGTGCCGGTTGCCATTTCGTACAGCACTACGCCGAATGAAAAAAGATCCGTGCGCGCGTCAAGTTGACTGCCACGCACTTGTTCGGGCGACATGTACGCGACCGTGCCGACCGCACTGCCCGGACTCGTCAGAAGTTCTTCAGCCGTCGCCGTAGGCAGAACGGAAACGCCGCTGTTCTCCGGGATCCACGCTTGTTTCGCCAGGCCGAAATCCAGCACTTTCGCGTGGCCTCGGTTCGTAACAAAAATATTCGCCGGCTTGATATCGCGGTGGACAATTCCTTTTGCGTGCGCCGCGTCAAGGGCATCGGTGATTTGAATCGCCAGGGTAACGAGCTCTTCGAGTTCCATCGGCCGCCCGCTGATATGATGTTTCAGCGTCGCGCCCTCAAGATATTCCATTGCGATGAACGCCTGAGCGTTTTCCTCGCTCACATCATAAATCGTGCAGATGTCGGGATGGTTCAACGCGGATGCGGCCTGCGCTTCTCGCCGAAAACGGGCCAGCGCCTGTGGATCGCGCGCTACATCATCCGGCAAAAATTTCAGCGCGGCGAACCGATGCAGGCGCGTGTCCTCCGCCTTATAGACCACACCCATTCCGCCGCCACCAATCTTTTCCACGATGTGGTAGTGCGAAATTGTCTGGCCGATCAGAGAGGAGTATTCCACCATACGCCGCACATGTTAGGTCGCGCGCAAAGGCAAGTCAACGAACGGCAAAAAATGGTTGCTCGCCACGCCTACCACACAGCTCTTCCGTCCTTTTGATTGACAAAGTGTTTTCATAACTGTAGAAGAATCAAAACGGAGGGCGGCATGAAACGTAAAATGATTTCGGCATACATGGTTCTCGCGGCGCTGGCGTGCATCGTTCTGCCAACGGCCTCTGCACTTTCAAGCGCGGTGCGGACCCCTGTGCAAGCCCAGACAACGACGCCAACTCCGGACGACCCCAAGTTCGTCGCGTTCGCGTATGACGTCGTTTCGATCAAGCCCTATAAGGACAACATGGAGGACCCAAAGGCGACGGCTCATTGGATGGGCTCCCGCGAATCAGAAGACGGCTTCACATTGCATAACGCTCCGATCTCCGTCGTGATCGCCCAGGCCTATCACACCGAACATTCCCGCCTTTCCGGCGCACCCGATTGGGTCAACAAGGATCGCTACGAGATCGAAGCGAAAATGAGTTCTGAAGTGGTTGACGCGTTCCAAAAGCTCAGCGTCGCGGACCAAAAGCTTGCACGGCAGCACATGCTCCGCATACTTGCGCGCGATTACCTAAAGCTGACTTTCCACATGGAAGTCACGGAAGTTCAGATCTATGAAATGGTGGTTGGGAAGAACGGGTCAAAATTAAAGCCGGCTGATCCGAACGCGCACGAGCAAGGCATGAGAGTTTCAGGAGGTGGCGGGGTGACCACTTGGGATGGCAAGAATACTGCGCTTTCTTCCATGATGGGCCAACTCACTTATGTGATGGGGCGCCCCGTTTATGACAAAACAGGATTGACCGGACGGTACGATTTCCAGGTGAAATATTCGTCCGACCGCGCCGGCGCGGGATCGCCAGACATCGAGGCCGCCGCTCCACCGGATGCAGCGCCTCCGATCATGATCGCTCTCGAAGAACAGCTCGGACTAAAGCTCGTATCCGGAAAAGGTCCGATGGACATAATCGTGATCGATCATCTCGATAGGCCAGCCATGAACTAAAGGCTCGAACCGAATTCCCCGCCGAATCCGCTACCACAAGGCTTACACCGACATCCAAATACCACGCCGGAATTTTCCGTGCCGGGCCGGAGTGCTGAGCTGTTACCTCGCGACCAGGAGCATCATCGATGTCAGAACTCGTCGACATAAAGATGATCCAGAAAACGCCGAACGCGCTTACCCGGCGCACCTTCATCAAAGGAATTATCGCCAGCGGCGCGGCTGTCTCTTCGGTCAACTATCTGTTTCGCGCGTCTTCATTGCTCGGCCAAACCGGCGGCATCGGCGCTGGCGAACGGCTCATCACGCTAAATGTGAACGGACAAATGCGTCCGGTTGACGTGCTGAAGCAAGAAACTCTCGCATGGACGTTGCGCTACAAATTGGGACTGACTGCCACAAAGCTCGGCTGCGATCGCGCGGAATGCGGCGCATGCACAGTTCTCATAGACGACGTGCCACATTATTCCTGCTCCATGCTGACGCACACCGTGCGTGCGCGAAAAGTTGTTACCGTCGAAGGACTCGCCAGTGCCGACGGAACTCTTCATCCAGTGCAGCAAGGAGTGATTGATGAGCAAGGGTTCCAGTGCGCGTTCTGCATGTCCGGCTTCATGATGGCCACCGTGGGATTCCTGAAAACAAATCCAAATCCGACGCGCCAGGAACTGGCGCACGGAATTTCCGGAAATTTGTGCCGCTGCCAGGACTACAACAAAATTCTAAACGCAATGATGCGCGGCGCTGAAAATCTAAGGAAGGCCAGTCATGTCTGACGACGATAAAATTGGTGAGCCGGCCGATAAGCCCGCCAAAGATACGGAACGCCAGTACGGCGCCGGTCACAAGCTGATTGGCAAAAATTATACTACGCCGGATTTGCACGCGAAGGTCACGGGCGCCGCGAAATATGCCGAAGATTTCCGAGCGCCTGGAATGTTGTTCTGCAAATTGCTGCTCAGCCCGCATCCCCACGCAAAAGTAAAACGCATTCATGCGGAAGATGCCCTCGCCATGCCCGGCGTGAAAGCAATTCTTACGGCGGACGAGCTCCCAGCCCCAGCAGATTCGCTCACCGACAACGGCACCGTGATCAAAGCAAGCAAGTGGGCCGAACGCGGACTCACCATGGAGCCGCTTTATCAGGGCGAACCAATTCTCGCGGTGGCGGCTGTTGACGAAGTGACCGCCGCTGATGCAGTCGAAAAAATCCAAATTGATTACGAACGCCTCCCTTTCGTGATTGATCCGCTCGAATCGTTGCGTCCCGGCGGACCAAATCCTCGTACCGACGGAAATGTTTGGATTCGTCCAGCGCCGCCTATTCAGCCGTCGCCGCAAGTTTCGGAATTGAAATGGACACATCAGGATTTTGCGGAGATGAACCAAGGCCGCCTGCCGATGGGCAAAGCTCCGGACGAATGGACCCTCGGCGATCTTGACGCCGGATTCAAAAATGCCGCCTTAGTGCTGGACGAAACGTTCGTTACGCCGGACACCAGCCATCAGACTTTGGAAACGCGCACCGCGATGGCCTACTGGCAAAACGGAAAAATCTACATGCACACGGGTACGCAGAGCACCGCGCAAACTCTGCCTGCGATCGCCCGTTGGCTGAACATTGATGTGAAAAATATAGTTTTCATCAGCGAATATACCGGCGGCGGATTCGGCAGCAAAATCACCGGCGGCGTTTCCATGATTATTCCGGCGCTGCTCGCGAAAAAGACGAATGCGCCGGTGATGATGCGTATTTCACGCGAAGAGGAAGGATTCATCGGGCGTGCGCGTGTCGGAATTCAAGGCCGCATGAAAGTCGGCTTCGCCAAAGATGGGCGGATCACCGCGCTCGATATGTTTGTAATCTGCGATAACGGCCCTTACGACGCGCAAGGCGACTCGGCGTCATCCGGCCGAATCGTTTCCCTTCTGTATCAGCCGCAGGCGATGCGCTGGCGCGGTGTAACCGTTCTGACGAACACACCACCTCGAAGTGCGCAGAGTTCACCCGGCGGAATGCAGGGCATCGCCATCATTGAGCCTATCATCGCCAGAGCCGCGCGCCGACTTGGCCTCGATCAAGTCGCGATTCGCCGCGTGAATTGTCCCGAGGGCAAAGCCGAATTCGGAGCTGCCACAAAGGGTGTGCGCCAGCACGCGACCAGCGCGTTTATCAAACAAGCGCTCGAAGCCGGTGCGGAAAAATTTAATTGGCAGCAACGCGTCGCGCGTACTCCGAAACGAATTGGATCGAAAGTTCGCGGCGTCGGCGTTTCCTTGAGCTGCTATGTCGGCGGCACCATCGGATTTGACGGCCTCGTGCTGATCATGCCGGATGGCCGCGTGCACTTCCAATCGGGCATCGGAAATCTGGGAACGGAATCCGTAATGGATGTTCACCGCGTCGGCGCCGAAATTCTCGGCGTGCCCTGGGAAAAATGTGATGTGTTATGGGGCAACACTTCATTGAACTTTCCGTACACCTGCGCAAGCGGCGGAAGCCAAACCACTCACGCCATGACGCGCGCCGCATACGCCGTAGCTATGGACGCAAAAAGCAAGCTGCAGCAAATTGCTGCGAAAGTTTTGGGCGGAAATCCAGACAGTTACGTACTCGGCGGCGAACGCGTTTATCGCAAGGGCGGCGGCCCCGGCATGACGTTGGCCCAAGCTGCGCAGCACGCCATTAAACTGGGTGGAACTTACGACGGCCATGAAATCTCACCGGACTTAAACAAAGCCACAAAAACTTCCATCGCTGCGCTTGCCGGTCAGGGACTCGTCGCCGCCGCACGCGACACCTATCCGCGCGACGGCGTAACGCATTCTTTCGTCGCAAGTTTCGCTGAAGTCGAAGTGGACGTCGAAACCGGCCACTATCACATCGTGGATTTTCTCGCGTACGCCGACGTCGGCAGTGTGATTCATCCGAACGCGCTTGGCGGACAAATTCTTGGCCGCTCAACGCTCGGTATCGGCCACGCGATCAGCCAAAAATGGGTGATGGATCCGCACTATGGAATCATGGTCTCCCGCCGGTTCCACCACACCAAACCGCCGACAATTATGGACATTCCCGTGGACATGCAATGGGAAGCGCTCGATATTCCCGATCCGGAAACTCCGGTCGGTGCTCGTGGAGTTGGCGAGCCGCCCGTCGGCGGCGGCTGCGCTGCCATCTTGAACGCGCTTTCCGACGCGCTCGGCGACGACGTGTTCCAGCGCGCTCCGGTGAACGCAGACACGATTCTCACATCGCTCGAAGCGGGACGCCCAATGCAGCACCCGCTAACCGCGCATATATAGTTACGCGCATTTATCTTTTGTGCAGAAGAATTGCTGTGGAAATAAAAGGAGCAAGCCATGGCAGTAATTCGAGACGTCATGCCCGCTTTCGATCTTCTGCAGCCGAGCTCGATTGTCGACGCGCAAAAACTCCTTCAGCAGCACGGAGCCGACGCCTGGGTGATGGCTGGCGGTCTCGATAGTTTCGATTGGCTCAAAGATCGCATCAAGAAACCGAAAGTGGTCGTGGATCTCAGCGGCATCGAAGAACTTCGCGGCATTCGCGCAAATGGTGACGGCATCGAAATTGGCGCGATGACCACGCTGAGCGAAGTCGTAAACTCTCCGCTCGTTAAGCAGCGTTTTGGATTGCTCGCGCAAGGCGCCGAACTCGCCGCCTCTCCGCAAATTCGCAATCAGGGCACGCTCGGCGGAAATGTCACACAGGACGCGCGCTGCTGGTATTACCGCGCCGGATGGCCGTGTTATCGCGCCGGTGGAAATATCTGCTACGCCGATGCTCCCGAAGGACGCAATCGCGAGCACGCAATTCTTCACGCCGATCGTTGCGTCGCCGTAAATCCTTCCGATTCCGCGCCGGCCCTAATTGCGCTCGACGCAAAATTTGTTCTACAAACGCCAAAAGGCGAACGCGTCGTCGACGCCGAAAACTATTTCATCGGCCCGGAAATCGATATCACGCGCCTCCACATCCTAAAGCCCGGCGATCTGCTGACGTCAATCCGCATTCCCGCCACCTGGGCCAACGCAAAATTTTATTTTGAAAAAGTTCGCGACCGCAACGTCTGGGATTTCCCTCTGTTGAACGTCGCCTCCGCCATCGTCATCTCAAATGGTGTGATCGAACGAATGCGCATTGCCGTAAACGGCGCCGCCGCGCGTCCCTTGCGCTTGAAAAATGTCGAAGACGCCGTCTGCGGCAAGCCCGCAAACCCCGCCACCGGAGAAATGGCCGGAAAGCTCGCCGTGCAAGGCGCAATTCCTTTGCAATTCAACGCGTACAAAATTCCGCTCATGCGAAATCTTGTGAAGCGCGCAATCGGCGGAGTCGAGGAGGCAACATGGGCTTCCTAGAATGGGCCACAAGTCCCTGGGGACAGCGCGTCCCAATTCACATCGCTTGGTTTTTAATTTGGGTTGCCGCGATTGCCGGATTACTTTTCCTGATGGTCCACGCCACCTACATCCGTTATTTCGCCAAGCCAAGAGTGTTTGCCAACAACGCCTCACCGCTAATCGCCGCGCGCATTCCCGAACGCGTCCCCCGCCACTCGCTAACCGCACGAATATTTCACTGGGTGATGGCCGCCGCAATGTTCACATTGCTCTTCACCGCGTTCCTCCCCAAAATTGGAATCCAATTTGATTGGGTCACCTACCACTGGATCGCCGGAACAGTTCTCACTGCATCAATCATTTTCCACATTATCCACGCATCATTTTTCATGGACTTCTGGTCCATCTGGCCCGATCGCATTGACATGCGCGACGCCCGCCGCAGAATCCTGCGTTTTTTCGGCAAGCCCGCGCCGCCGCCCGATAAATTTGCGAAGTATCCTCTGGAAAATAAGCTCTACCATGGCGCAATCATCGTCGCTGGCATGTCCGCCATCATCACCGGCGTGTTCATGATGTTCCGCGTTCGCACAATTTTCTTTCCGCGCAATCCATATTTATTCAGTGACATGACTTGGGGCCTCATGTACGTTCTTCACGGACTCGCCGGTGTCGGACTAATAGCGCTAATCATGGTTCACGTTTATTTTGGACTCCGCCCAGAAAAACGCGCGATCACCAGGTCCATGATCTACGGTTGGATGAGCAAGGATTTTTATCTCGAAGAACACGATCCCGCGCGCTGGCCAGTCCAGGATCCATCAGCGCCTCCCACAAAAAATCAGGAAGCGAAGATCGAAGGTGTAACAGATGTCGGGTGATATTTCTGAACGCTGCAACACCATCGAACAATGTTACGAATTCATGCTGGCCTACGCCGCTCAGGGTCTTCCCACTGACGAAGGCAGCAAGTCCGGCGGGCAAATCCGCGAATATCTCAGGCGCGCGGCAAAAGCCGTCTCCGGCCTCGCAGAAAGTTGCGCGACGGAAGTAAATCTACGCCATCTCCAGCCAGCCGCCCAATATCGCGAATATTTCGTCGTCTTGGAACGAGACGCCCAAACCTCGCTCGCCGCAATTAATCTCGTCCTCGCGCAATCCTCCATCAGTTCTCAATTGATCGACAATCTCAACGCCTCCATCCATCTCCGTTCCCTGCTCACCGACTTATTTCTCCTAGCCGAAATCTTCAAAATTCGCAGCGCCCCCGTCAGCACTCCGGATTAGTGGGGGTTCGTAAATCCGCGTCGTAACCTGCCTGTAACATCCGTGCGATACCGTCTTTTCATCAGAGGGAAATAAATTGACTCGTGCTTCGCTCGATGACCCGCGCCTTTTCTTCAATCGCCACATCTCCTGGCTGCAATTCAACGAGCGCGTCCTCGAAGAATCGCTCGACCCCGAAAATCCATTACTCGAGCGCGTAAAATTTCTCGCCATCACGGCAAATAATTTGGACGAGTTCGTCGAAGTCCGTCTCGCCGGACTTCTCCAGCAAGCCGAGCACGGCACCGGACAAGCCGGCCCCGACGGCCTCGCGCCACACGAATCCGTCACTCGCATGGCCGCCGCAATTCATCGATTCGTTGACAAGCAGTACGCGTGTTGGCGCGAAACTCTTCTCCCCGCGCTGCGCCACGAAAATATTCGCATCCGCAAAGTCAGGGAACTCGGTGCCGAAGCGCGCAAAGCCGTCGCGCAATTTTACGCCGGAAAAGTTGAGCCTCTTCTCACGCCCGTCACCGTGGATCCCGCGCATCCGTTTCCGCGCGTCCTCAATAAAGCGCTCTGCGTCGCATTTCTGCTGCGTAGAAAACGCAAACCGAATTCGCACATTTATCTCGGCGTCGTCACCGTACCGCGTGCGCTTCCTCGCCTCTTTCGCGTCCCAGCCGCGTCCGGCAAAATCGAATTCACTTTTCTTCATGACATCGTTCATTCTTTCGCCCATCATCTCTATCTCGGATATCAAATTCTTTCCGCCGCGCCATTCCGCGTCACCCGCAACAGCAATTTGTATCTTCGCGAGGAAGAATCGCGCAGCATCCTCGATACTGTTGACACGCAACTCCACCGCCGCCGCAAAGGCGCCGCCGTCCGCCTCGAAATCGAAGCCGGAGCGAACGCCGAAATCGTCGAGCGCCTGCGCTCAAATTTTGGCCTTGAACCCTGGCAAATTTTTCCGGTGGACGGCCCCGTAAATCTTTCGCGCCTCTTCAACTTGTACGATCAAACTCCCCGTCCCGATCTGAAATTTCAGCCGTTCACTCCGCGCGACTTAACCGTCCGCCGCGAAGCTCCCACAATGTTCCACGCTCTTCGCCAGCGTGACGTTCTCCTCCATCATCCCTACGATTCGTATTTGCCCGTCGTGCAATTTATCGAAAGCGCCGCAAACGATCCCGATGTCCTCAGCATCAAGCAAACTCTTTACCGCACCAGTGAGGATTCGCCAATCGTTCGCGCCCTAATCGCCGCCGCCGCGCGCAAAGAAGTCACCGTCGTCGTCGAACTGAAAGCGCGCTTTGACGAAGCCTCCAACATCCGTTGGGCGCGCAGCCTTCAGGAAGCGGGCGTGCAGGTTTACCACGGGGTCGTCGGACTGAAAACTCACTGCAAGCTCGCGCTCCTCGTTCGCCGCGATCCGGACGGAAAATCTCGCCGCTACGTTCACCTCGGCACCGGAAATTACAATCCCTCCACCGCGCGTTCTTACACCGACCTCAGTCTCTTCACGCAGGACGAAGAAATCACCGAAGCCGTGCATCGCGTTTTCAATTACCTCACCGCGTATTCCGAGCAAGCGCATTACGGCCCGCTCTCCGTCGCTCCGCTGAATCTCGGAAAAAATTGCATCAGCCTGATTGATCGCGAAGCCGATCACGCCCGCGCCGGCCGCCCCGCCATGATCATCGCGAAAGTAAATTCACTTCTTGATCCCAATATTATTCAGGCGCTCTATCGCGCCTCCCAAGCCGGAGTTCAAATCGAATTAATCGTTCGCGGCGCATGTGCGTTGCGCCCCGGCGTTCGCGGAATCAGCAGCCGCATCCGAGTCCGAAGCGTTGTTGGCCGCTTTCTCGAGCACAGCCGCATTTTCGTTTTCAGGAATGGTGATGGGAATAACGGCGGCGAATCAGAAGTCTATCTAGGCAGCGCCGATTGGATGCCCAGAAATCTCTATGAACGTGTCGAAGTAATGTTCCGTCTGAAGGACGCGGCACTTTGCCGCAAAATTTATGGCGCAATCCTGGCGCCATATTTAGCCGACACCGCAAAATCCAGAATCCTTCAGCCCGACGGATCCTACTCGCGCGCTTTTGCGTTGGATCGCAGAGCGCGCACCGGCAACGGAACTCGCTTCAGCGTACAAAACCATTTCATCAATCACGCCGAAGGCGGAAGCGATTTCCCAGTGGATTTCGTACGCGCGCATCATCCGGATCGCCAATCCGCGTCGGCGCTAGAATTTCTAATCGCGCAATCCGCCGAACCTCCCGATCCCGCGCAAGAACTTGGCAGTCAGGAAAGCAATCGATGAATCTTCAGCCGTATGATCTCGTCGTAATCGGCAGCGGCCCCGCAGGACAAAAAGGCGCCATCGCCGCCGCTAAACTTGGCAAGCGCGTCGCCGTCGTCGATCGCCTCGATATGCTCGGCGGCGTATGCATTCACGGCGGCACCGTTCCCAGTAAAACTTTGCGCGAAGCGATTCTTCACCTCACCGGATTTCGCCATCGCTCGTTTTACGGAAGCGATTACGTCGTCCGCAATCGCATTTCCATTCGCGATCTCGCCGTCCGCGTCGCGCAAGTCACAGAACGCGAAATCAGCGTCGTAAAAGATCAGCTTCGCCGCAATGACATTGAATTTTTCAGCGGTACCGCGCGCTTCGTCGATCCGCACACTCTCGAAGTCGAAGCGCTGGATCAAATGCACGTTGTCCGGGGACAGAATTTCCTCATCGCCTGCGGCACACGGCCCGCTCGCCATCCCGATATCCCCTTCGATGGGAAACAAATCCTCGCCAGCGATCAATTTTTCCAGATGGACGAAATTCCCAAGGAATTAATTATTGTCGGCGGCGGTGTAATCGGTTTGGAATTCGCGTCCATGCTATCCGCGCTCAATGTGATCATCACTCTCATCGAACAGCGCGGGGCCGTTCTCGATTTCGTTGACGCCGAAATTTCCGAAGCCCTCTGCTATCACATGCGCCGCCAGGGAGCGATTTTCCGCCTCGGCGAAAAAGTTACTAACGTCGAAACCGACGCCAAGGGCCGTGTCGTCGCTAATCTCGAAAGCGGAAAGCGCATTCACGGTGACGCGCTTCTCTACGCCGTCGGCCGTCAGGCCAATACCGACTTGATCGGCCTCGAAGCCGCCGGACTCACCTCCGGTCCACGAGGCAAACTTGTAGTGGACAAGAATTTCCAAACCAACGTGCCTCACATCTACGCCGCTGGTGACGTCATCGGCTTCCCATCGCTCGCCTCCACCTCCATGGAACAAGGCCGCCTCGCAAGCTGCCATCTTTTCGGCGCGCCCGCGCAGGCTTCGCAGGGAAAACTTCCCTACGGCATTTACACCATCCCCGAAATTTCCATGGTTGGCGAAACAGAATTGGCGCTCACGCAAGCGAAGATTCCGTTCGAGGTGGGAATTGCAAAATATGAGGAACTCGCGAAAGCGCAAATCGTCGGCGATCAAACCGGAATGCTAAAGATTCTATTTCATCCAGACACGAAAAAAATTCTCGGCGTTCACGCCATCGGCGAAAGCGCCACAGAAATAATTCACATCGGCCAGGCCGTCATGGCCCTTGGCGGCACCATGGATTACTTCCGCGAAACCGTCTTCAACTACCCTACCTTCGCCGAAGCCTATAAAGTTGCCGGCCTAAACGGCCTGAACAAACTTTGAGTAGCGCAGCCACCCTTGGCTGTGCGCTCCTATTGCGCATACCAAAAGCTCTTCGTCGCACCGCGAACTTGGTTCGTAACAGGGCGCGGCTTCAGTCGTGCCGTAACGAACGGAGGAGAAAAGGGGTTTTAACCCCTGCGGCCGGCTAATCATTTATAGCCGCCGAGTCCTACGCCTTCGCCGCCTGCTCCTTTTCACCCTCGGCGTGCTTCGGCCTCAACATCAAAACCGCGCAAGGCGCCTGCTGCGCCACCTTCTCCGCCACCGACCCAAGTACAAATCGCTTCCATCCCGAAACTCCGTGCGTGGCAATCACGATCAAATCCGCGTTTTCGCTTTCCGCGAACCGTACAATCTCCATCGGCACGTCATTTGCCGTGCCGACTTCGGTCGTGGCATGGATCTCTTTCTTTGCAAGATCCTCCGCCATCTTCTGCAACCGTTCTTCGGCGTCAGAGTGAAGTTCCTCTTCGTACTTCCCTTCATGGATCACCGCTTCCGCATTCGGAAGATCGGGAATCATCGGCACCACATGCAGCAAACTTAATTCCGCACCGAATTGCAGCGCGAGCTCCGCGGCGGCGTCCAACGCTTCCCGCGCTGGATCGCTGAAATCAGTAGGAACCAAAATTAATTTTGGCGGCACATTCATTTTGTTTGCCTTCTTTCAGTTTCCTAGAACTAAATGCTCATCTTCGTAAATAACCAGAACAATCCTCCCGCCAGACACATCGAAACCGGCAGCGTCAGCACCCACGCCATCGCCAAATTCCGCACCGTGCCCCATTGCAGTCCGGAATGATTCGCCACCATCGTCCCCGCCACGCCCGAGGAAAGTACGTGCGTGGTACTCACGGGTAAGCCAAAACCGTCCGCCGCTCCGATTGTCGCCATCGCCGTGATTTCCGCCGCGGCGCCCTGCGCGTACGTCAAATGGTCCTTGCCGATTTTTTCGCCGACCGTCACCACAATCCGCTTCCAGCCGATCATCGTTCCCATTCCCAGCGCCAGCGCCACCGCAACTTTCACCCACGTGGGAATAAATTTCGTCGCGTTATCCACGTGCTTTTTGTAATTCGCAATCACCGCTGTGTCGGCGTTGGAAAAAACAGGGTAGTGAGTCTTCTGCATCAATCGCAGCGCTTCGCTCACCACGTACAAATCATTCCGAAAGTTGCGCACCTTATCCTGCGGCACCGCTTTCAATTCTTTGTAAAGCGCGGACTCGGTACCGATTCCATTCACCAACTGCCGCAACGCCAGCATCGTCCGCGGCGTAAAATTTTTCGTGCGAATGTAGTCCGTCACATCCTCACGCGGGTCGACCATAATCGCCGATGGATCGATGTAGTGGCTCAGCATGTCCGCCGTCTGCGTCGAAACCGCTACGAAATCCTGCGTCTGTGAAGTCGTCACCGCGTGATTCACCGCATACGCCGTCGGCACCGTGCCAATCAGAATGAGCATGATTAGCCCCATTCCCTTTTGACCGTCATTCGATCCGTGAAAGAAACTCACTCCCGTGCAAGTCAGCACCAGCAGGCAGCGAATCCAGAATGGAGGCGGTTCCGTTCCCACTGGCGCGGCATAAAGCGCCTTGCTCGGAATCAGCGCTTTCATCGCCATCAGCAAAAGTCCGGCTACTGCAAATCCTACCAGCGGCGATAGCAGCAAGGATTTTCCAATGTTCGTCGCCTGTCCCCAATCCACTCCGCTCGTTCCGGATTTCACCGACATCAGTTGGTTCGCAATTCCAACTCCGATAATCGATCCAATCAGCGTGTGCGAACTTGACGCCGGCAATCCAAACCACCACGTCCCCAGATTCCAGATAATCGCCGCCACCAGCAGCGCGAACACCATCGCAAATCCCGCTTTGCTTCCCACTTGCAAAATCAATTCCACCGGAAGCAGCGAAACAATTCCAAACGCCACCGCTCCACTCGAAAGCAGCACTCCAATAAAATTCCACATTCCCGACCACACCACCGCCACGTGCGGCTCCAGCGAGTGCGTGTAAATCACCGTCGCCACCGCGTTCGCCGTGTCATGAAATCCGTTCACAAATTCAAATCCCAGCGCG
>DASYNR010000041.1:0-5417 GCA_036008485.1 Candidatus Acidiferrales bacterium
GCAACTCACAAACTGAGCTGGAGCCCGCACCTCACGCCGTCAGATTGGTCGTCACCAAACAGTATGATAAATTGCACGCACAACTTGGAAACAGATTCCCGGAGGTCCTCATGTTCAATTCTGTCCGCGTCCGCGAGCACGGCTTCGCCATGCTAATCGCGATTCTCTTGCTCAGCGCGCTCGCTGCCGCATCAACTTCGCCACGCCTTCATGCGCAAACTCCGGCCCAATCTTCATCGCAGTCTTTCGACATTGTTTCCGTCGCTCCCGGCGTCTACGCCGCCATTGGTAAGAACGGCGTCTTTGGCAACGGAGCATTCATCGTCGGCCCGGATAACGTCGTGGTAGTCGATACGCAACTTCGCCCAAGTTGGGCGCGCGATTTGATTTCTGAAATTCGTAAGGTCACGGACAAGCCCGTGCGCTACGTGATCAACACGCACTGGCATGGAGATCACACCAATGGCAACATGGCCTATGCCGCCGCGTTCGGACCAAACGTCGCATTCGTCGCGCAAACCAACACCCGAGAAGACTTGATCGCCCGCGGCGCGCCGCAAATTGAATTGCAGCGCACAAAAACTCTTCCCGATGGCATCACGGCTTTGGAAAAACAGCTCGCCGATGGAAAGGACGCCAAAGGTGTCGCGCTTACTGACGCGACGCGCCAGCAGATGCAAACTCAACTGACCAATCAGAAAGCGCAGCTCGCCGAGCTACTGGTGACAACCGTCACGCCTTCCACGCTCACCTATGACACGAGCATGATCATCCATCAGGGTGAACGCGAGATTCATCTGCTGCACTGGGGCAACGCTCACACCCGCGGCGATACCGTTGTCTATCTTCCCAAGGAGCGCGTCGTAATCACCGGCGATCTTCTCACCAACGGAATTCCCAACGTGCGCAGCGGCTACCCCGTGGAATGGATTGACACGCTCAATGCAATCGACAAGCTCTCCTGGGATAGCGCAATTCCGGGCCACGGAAATGTGCAACCGGGCAAAGCGCAACTGGAATCGCTGATCGCGTATTTCAAAGATGTCGTGGCGGCTGTGAAAGATTGCGTTGCAAAAGGCATGACGCTCGAGCAAGCCGAAAAAACCATCGATCTCTCGAAGGACAAATCCGCGTTCCCGAATTTCGATACAGGGGGAAACATTTCCGCGATCGAACGTACCTGGACGGAGATCACCGGTGGACCAATGCAGTAGCGATTCCCCAAAAAAGCGTTTCTATCCTCAGGATTTTCGGCACAAAAAAAAGCGTTCCGATAATCTCGGAACGCCATCAACTCATCCCCGGTAGGCGAGTCGAATTTGGGCTACTCAAAATTCAGCTGTGAAATCGTGGGTAAAGAACCGTCAGCACCATCAAATCGGAAAGTGTGAACAGCAGGCTCGCTGCCTGCGCTTCGGCGGCTTCGGCCGCGCGGCTCAAGAATCCCAGGTGACGGCTGCGCGCCAATTCGCGCAAATCGTCCAGACTAATCCCCGTCAATGAGGAAACCTCAGTGTCGGTGAAGAGCTTCTGGCTTGACCTGACCTTGACCACTTTCGTTTCTCCGTTAGCGTTTGCTAAAACCACTCTACTACTCTGATGCAGTCACGATAATAAATGCCGCATCAATTCCCTGCAATAGTGCTTCCGTTCCAACAGCCGTAGAACTCCAGTCCTAGTCCTAAGGTAATCCCTTCGATTACAAGCATTTAGCTCGAATCACGCACGTACCTGTAGCCAAACTTTCTTTCCGAATTGTGACAAAAATGGGCAATGTCTACATTTTTTGGAAAAAATAATGCACTTCCGGATTTTTGCACACACTTTCAAGAACGCATGCGGTCGGATCGAAGTTTCAAAATGGAAAGAAAAACTCGCGGAAAATCGCAAAGTATTGCAAGCGAAATAGCTAATTTACATTCGTAGTCTGCTCAAAAGCATGCGCCAGTTGCAAAACTCGCGCCTCGCCAAAGTGCGGCCCGAAAATCTGCAAGCCCACTGGCAACCCTTCCGGAGTCAATCCGCACGGCACAGATATCGCTGTCATGCCTGAAAGATTGCCCGTAACTGTATATATATCAGCAAGATACATGGCCAGCGGGTCGTCCGTTTTTTCGCCCAATTTGAATGCGGGAGCCGGCGAAGTAGGCGTCACAATCAAATCCACCTTCTTAAACGCATCCTCAAAATCTCGCGTGATCAGCGCGCGAACCTGCTGCGCCTTCCGATAGTAGGCGTCGTAGTATCCCGCCGAAAGCACATACGTTCCCAGAACAATTCGCCGCTTCACTTCGTCGCCGAACTTGTGCCCTCGCGTCGCCCGGTACATTCCCATCAGCGTTCCATCGCCCACATCGCGCGGCCCATACCTCACGCCGTCGAATCGCGCCAAATTTGAGCTGGCCTCGGCCGTCATCAAAATGTAGTACACCGCGATCGCATATCCAGTGTGCGGCATATCCAGTTCGACGGTTTTGCATCCCAATTTTTCCAGCGCGCCGATTCCCACCTCAATATTGTGCCGCACCGCCGGATCCATACCAGGCCCAAAATATTCGCGCGGAATTCCAATTCGCAATCCCTCCACTGACTCGCCCAGCGCCGCCGTGTAATCCGGCACCTCCGTGTCCGCTGAGGTTGCATCGTTCAAGTCACGTCCGGAAATCACGTTCATCACTTCCGCCGCATCCCGTACCGTCGTCGTGAAAGGACCAATCCTATCCAACGAAGATGCCAGCGCGATCAATCCGTAACGCGACACGCGTCCATAGGTCGGCATCAGCGCCGGAATTCCGCAGAATCCGCCCGGCTGACGAATCGACCCGCCCGTGTCCGTTCCCAACGCCGCAACCGCCAATCCCGCCGCAACCGCCGCCGCCGATCCTCCGCTTGATCCGCCCGGCACTCGATCCAGCGCCACCGGATTGTGCACCGGCCCGTACGCCGAATTTTCATTCGAGCTACCCATCGCAAATTCGTCGCAATTTGTTTTGCCCAGCATCACCGCGCCGGCAGACTCCAGCAGCGCCACCGCCGTCGCATCATACGCAGGCACATAATTCTCCAAAATGTGCGAACCGCAAGTGGTGGTCACTCCATGCGTGCTAATCACATCCTTAATCGCGATAGGAACTCCCGCCAGCGCGGGCAATACCTCACCGCTCGCTACCATTGCATCCACGCGCGCCGCCTGCGCAAAGGCTCGCTCCGGCGAAAGTGCCAAAAACGCATTCAGCTTCGGATTTTCCCGCGCAATCCGCGCAAAATAATCCTCCGCCAATTCTCGCGCCGAAACGCGCTTCGCAATCAGCGCGTCTCGAATCGCACCAATCGTCCACCGCTCGAATTTTTCAGTACTCTCCGCCACCATTTCATCCTTCACAAATCGCGTTGCACCAGAAGTAGCACCGACACTCTTGCTCGCCCTGAGCCTCGAAGGGTCGGTGCGGATTTTCAATCCCCGTCTATCTCTCGATCACCTTCGGCACCCTAAAATATGGAGGCGCCGCATCCGGTGCCCTCTCCAAAACTTCCCGCGAAATATCGCAAGGCACTACAACATCTTCCCTAAAAGTAGGATTCAGATCTCCGTGAGCGCTAGTCAAACCTGCCACCACCTGCGTCATGGGTTCCACGTTCGACGTATCCAACGAATTCAACTTCGCCGCATACTCCAGAATCGAATCCAGTTGCGTCAAATATTTCGCAACCTCCGCCTCGCTCAATTCCAAATGAGCCAGCTCCGCCACGCGCAAAACTTCTTCACGACTGATTTTCATTCTGCCACTCCAAGAATTAAGTCAAAATGAAGAGCGCTAAGAATAGCACAGGGCACGCGAACACTATGTTCGCCACATGCCGAACCACACTTCCGCAAACTCAGGATTGAATTGTTTCACTTCTGCGGGCAAACTTCGTAGAAATATAATCATCCACCAGCGCCTGAAACGCGCGCGAAAGCTCGTCGTAATTCCCTTGCAACGTCGTGAAGTGCAGCCCGTCAATATAAACGGGACACCGCGGCTCTTCTCCCGTTCCCGGCAAACTAATTCCGATATTCGCGGCCTTCGATTCGCCCGGCCCGTTCACGATGCAGCCCATCACCGCCAATTTCATTTCCTCCACGCCTTCGTACTGCGTCTTCCACGTCGGCATCTGCTCGCGGATGTATCCCTGAATATTTTCCGCCAACTCCTGAAATGTTTCACTCGTCGTGCGTCCACATCCCGGACACGCCGTCACGCTCGGCGCAAAACTTCGCAGCCCCAACGCTTGCAATAATTCGCACGCGGCATAAACTTCTTCGCGTCGATCGCCGCCCGGCTTCGGCGTCAACGAAACGCGAATCGTATCGCCAATTCCATCGTGCAACAAAACTCCCATCGCCGCGGACGACCACACCGACCCCTTCAATCCCATTCCCGCTTCCGTCAATCCCAAATGCAACGGCTGCTCTGTTTTCGCGGAAAGATCGCGATAGACTTTAATTAAATCAAGCGGACGAGAAGTTTTGCAGGAGATAATAATTTGATCGTTGCGCAGCCCGCATTCCAGCGCCAGGTCCGTCGATTCCAGTGCCGAAATCACCATGCATTCATTGATGATTTCTTCCGACGTGAATCCCAAATCTTTGTCGGTATTTTCCTGCATCTTGCGCATCACCAGCTCTTGATTCAACGACCCGCCATTCACTCCGATGCGCACCGGCTTTCCATGATCGCGCGCGATATTACAAATCGTAGAAAATTGTTCGTCGCGCCGCTTTCCCGCGCCAACATTTCCCGGATTAATTCGATATTTATCCAGCGCATCCGCGCATTTCGGATATTGCTTCAGCAGCACATGTCCGTTGTAATGAAAATCTCCGATGATCGGCGCCGTGCATCCCGCGTCCAGCAACCGCTGTTTAATTTCCGGCACTGCCGCAGCCGCTTCCGGCACGTTCACAGTAATGCGCACCAACTCCGAACCTGCCTGCGCTAATTCAAAACACTGTTGAAACGTCGAATCCACGTCCGCCGTATCCGTATTCGTCATGGACTGCACCACAACCGGCGCACCGCCGCCAACCATGATTTTCCCGACGCGAACTCCATAAGTTTTTTTCCGCGGAATACTTGAAATGTGCGCCACAAAGGGAGGCGCAGCGCCATTGCCAACCGCCGCGCCGTTCTCCGAGATGCGCACAAGTGGTGTTCCAGGTTTTATTTTCTCTGCCATTTGGATTCTCTATTATATCGCGGAACGGCAATATCCTGCTGGGAAAGCCGCAAATCAGCGCACTCTTGTGTACAAACAAAAACCGGACCCAGCGCGCTTAACGCTGGGCCCGGCAACAAAGAAATTTCATGTTCTTTGCGAACTAGATCTCGATGTGAATCACATCCGCTACGCGCCAGTTGCGCCGATCTACCAGC
>DASYNR010000042.1:0-3710 GCA_036008485.1 Candidatus Acidiferrales bacterium
CGCGCACATCGGCTACATGTATTCGGCGCGCACGATTTCTGATTTCAGCGCAACTTTTGATACCGGAGAAATATATTTCCCCGGCGGAGCAACCGGCACAGCGGCAAATGATTTTCTCGCCGCGCGAGGCGATTGCGCGAAGGTCGCCGGAGTTTTGCCGGCAGCATGCGTGCTCAACGCCAACGGCTCGGTGCAGGAAGGCACGCCTACAAATCTAGTCCCCGAGGCAGGCAACGATAACGCGCGGAACATTACGCTAATCCACGAAAGCGCGGCGGTGGCTGGATTTTCGATGGTGCCGGTCGATTCATTGCGACTGAACGCGGAAGTGATGTTCGGCTACAACGATAATTCGTTCACGCGGATTAGTCCTCGTCAGTTGCAGAGCTACAAGATTCACGCCAGCTACAAGCCCAAGCCTTGGGCGCAGATTGATGGTGCCGTGGATATCCACGAAAACCGCGACAACGTTTCCATGGTGAACAATCTTGAGCACGGCCGTACGTACAGTTTTGTGACCACGCTTTCGCCCAGCTCCAGTCTTTGGATAGATTTCGGATTCCATTACATGGACATGTTTACGCAAACGGAGATCTGCTTCGCCGACACCGGCTCAACCGTTTTCACATCCCCGTGTCCGGTGCCTGCGGCAACAGGACCGCTCGGAACGCTTTCCTCATACGCAAGCAGGGACTACTACGCGTACGGCGACGTGATGTGGAAGCCCGTTAAGCGTGTTACGGCCATCATGGGATACAACGGCAGCATTGTCCGCGGCAATACGACATTTCTGAATCCGCTAACTCCCACCGGGACGCTGGATTTTAATTACCTGAAGCCGTTTGTAAGCTTGGCAATCGATATCCGAAAGGATTTGAGCTACAAAACTTCGTGGAATTATTTCGGATACAACGATCGCGGAGTTGCCAATCCGATTGGACTTGCGATGCTTCCGGCGCAGGATTTCAACGGAAGCAACATTACATTTTCATTGAAGTACGTGTATTAAAAAATTTTGGAGGCCATCGAATGAATCGATTGAATCGAATGACGAGTTCGGGAATTCGAGCGGCGCTGTTAATCACCGCGGCGGTGCTTGTTTTCAGTCTACCGGTGCGAGCGCAGGATGACGGCGCGAAACTATATGCCGCGAATAAATGCGCGTCCTGCCACGGGCCGGACGGCAGTGCTAATGTCCCGGCGGGCAAGGCGCTGAAGGCGCGCGATTTTCATTCGCCCGACGTGCAAGGACAAACCGATGCGGATCTGATCGCCGTCATCACCACCGGCAAAAACAAGATGCCCGCATACGGAAAGCAATTGAAGCCGGCGGAAATCGCGGCGTTAGCCGCCTATTCGCGCGCACTCGGCAAAAAGTAATTCCCTTCGCATAGCCGCAGCCGGCGCTGATAATTTCAGCGTCTTGCGGAGGCGCAAATGATCTCTGGAACTCACGTAATTGTGAACAGCACGAATGCGGACGCGGACCGCGCATTTTTCCGGGACGTGCTGGGATTTAAATCAGTGGATGCGGGACACGGCTGGCTGATCTTTGCACTGCCACCGGCCGAAGCGGCGTTTCATCCGGCTGAAACGAACGACATTCACAAGCTTTATTTCATGTGCGACGATTTGAAGATTGAAATGGCAGCGCTCGCGAAGAAAAACGTGGAGTGTTCCGAGGTCCACGAAGAGCGTTGGGGCTCGACCACAACGATTTCGCTTCCGGGCGGCGGGAAGATCGGCCTCTATCAGCCGAAGCACCCTACTGCGCTGGGTTTGAAATGAGGCATGCGTAAGTCTTAAGAACTGATTTACCGCGCGGGAGCGCCGTAACTGTGCCGGGACCGAACGCCCTTTTATTTGCGCTGATTGGCGTGACCATCATCGTGATCGCGATGGTGGTGATTCGCCCTTCGGTGACCATGACGCGCGAAGGAAAAATGCTCGCGTTCGTCGGATTCTGCGTATTGCCAATCTTGTGCGGAACGTTGGGCGCTTCCGAACATTTTGAGCGTTCCAAGCAGACCAGCTTCTGTCTTTCGTGTCACATCATGGAGCCGTGGGGTAAAAGTTTGTTCGTGGACGACCCCGCGTACATCCCTGCCGCACATTTTCAGAATCACCGCATACCGGCCGACGAAGCCTGCTACACCTGTCACACAAACTATGCGATGTACGGCAGCCTGAAAGTAAAGCTGAACGGCCTGCATCACGTTTACGTGAATTATTTCGGCAAGCCCATGAATCCCATTCATTTATACGAGCCATTCAACAACCGTGAATGCCTCCACTGCCACGAAGGCGCGCGCTCATTCCAAAGCCCGACGCACGTCGCCATGATGGACGTGCTCACCAGCAACCAGCTCTCCTGTGTTTCCAGCGGATGTCACGACACCATTCACAATACCGCCGGTCAGGATAAAGTGAAGTTCTGGAGTCCAACGCCATGAAATTCAAAGCGATGGGAATGTCGAAAGTTTTGCGAGTATCAGGAATTATGCTGATCTTAGGACTAGCAATTGAAGCGGTCAGCTTAATGTTCAATCACCCGCTTTCCTTCATGGGATTCATCATCGTCGGCGGAACATTGCTAGGCGTCGGAGTCCTTCTGTTCCTATTTTCACTGGTAAGCATCGCGCAATCCAACCCAACTTCCGCACCAAAGTAGTTTCGCCTCATCATCGCCGATGCCGAACCACCGCTTCCAGTAACTCCAAATCTATCAATCACTTAGCTTCCGCGCGTCACCCACAAAAATACCCAAATTTCATTTTTCGGCGCACCCCCCACCCCGCCCTATTTTGCTATGTATTGCAAATAAAGGACTTACAGCGATCTGTGGTCTATGTATTGCAAATAAAGGACTTAGGGGAACTGAGGTGCTGACAATTGAAATTTCGGCGCGGCCGCAATATTTTCAAAATTGCTCGCCCACCCGCACACGGTGTCATCCCGATCTCCGAGGGACCTGCCTTTGCTTCGCGGCTTTTGCTTCGTGGTTTTTTGTTTCTGTCTTTCTCAGCGTCTCTACGAACTCTGCGTCAAGAGCTTTTCCTGTCTTTTCCGCCACCAAAAACTGCATTATAATGCACTTTTTCTTAAAATCCGTCCTCAACATGCATTATAGTGCACTTTTTGACCGTCTTACCCGACCGCCACCCCTCTATTTCCGATAAACAACCCCGCCCTTCATCACGAAACTCACCTTGGTCGTTACGCTAATATCCTGCGTCGGATCTCCCGGAACCGCAATAATGTCCGCGAAATACCCTTTTTTCAGCGCCCCGATTTGATCTTGCCATCCAAGCAGCTTCGCGCCGTTCAAAAGATCCGCCTGCAAAACCGCCAGCGGCTTCATTCCATATTGCACCATCAAAACTAATTCCCGCGCCTGCGTCCCATGTGGAAATGGACCAACATCCGAACCGACGCACATCGGAACTCCCGCAGCCAATTGTTTCCGAAATTCCTCCGCGTGATGATCAAGCTGCGCATGTTGACGAGCGCCTGCGGCTGGCGAACCAGCGTGATCCGCAAAATATTCTGAAATTGCGAAAGTCGGAACAGCGGGAATTTGTTTATCGCGCATGATGCGCATTGTTTCTTCGCTCAACTGATCGGCGTGATCGATCGATTCAACTCCTGCGCGCGCCGCAAAAAGCGTTCCCGGTTCTCCCGTTGCGTGAACGGCAACACGCTTTCCATTC
>DASYNR010000043.1:0-11151 GCA_036008485.1 Candidatus Acidiferrales bacterium
TAATCGAAACTTGGTGCGGAAGAAGGGACTCGAACCCCTACGGCCGTTAAGCCGCCAGCTCCTAAGGCTGGTGCGTCTGCCAATTCCGCCACTTCCGCGTATCCTCACACTAGCATCGCCGCTAGCACACGCGCAACGCGCCGCACGTTTGCATTGCTACCAGCGCGGTTTAGTTTCCGATTGCATATAGATGTCCGTTATTCTGCGTATAAAGTTTTCCGTCCGGCCCAATCGAAAGCGGAGTGTACGCCGCCCCAATCGCAGAATTCAGGAACAGAGAAGCCAGCGGTTGCGTGAATATTCCGGTGTGTCCTTGCGGAATCACGTAAACATTTCCATCTTCACTATTTGCGTAAACGATTCCGTTCATGTCCACGGCAGGCATGTTGATGCACCACTCGTAGCCATCCGGCTTGCCGGGATTTGTATTCTGAAATTGCCACTCAACCTGCAAACTCGGATTCAATTGCGTGATGTAGTATGGCCCGCCCGTCGAATAATTATTGTCCTTAATCACGATGGAATAAGTGGAGTTGTGGACATAAATCGCCGGTGTGGAATCCCATCCAAAAGTGTAATCGCCCTGAAAATTCCCGAGCGAATCAAATTTCATCAAATGTCCACGTCCGCCGTTGTAGCTCGTGAACGCTCCGAACAAAACCGATCCATCCGGCGCAATCGTTGGCGAAGACGACCCGAGATCACTAATCAATCCTGATCCAAGAGTGCAGGGCGGTGAGCCACCGCACGCGTCAGTAAGCAATGACTGCATTGACGTAGCCCATTTTGGCGTCAGATCTGAATTCACTGCGACCACATACGCCTGACCGTCATTGAAATGCGCGACGCTGCCCAGGTAAATCGTTCCATCAGGTCCAATTGCCGGTGCAATATTTATTCCCGGCCGCTGCGATCCGCATAGCCCATTTGGTCCTCGGCTAAACTGCGAAAGGCAAGAAGTTGAAGTTGGCGCAGGTGCGTTGGGTACAATCGAAGCAAACGTCGCAATGCTCGACGTGTCATCCGATTTCACTTTCACAAGCCACGCGCCTACCGCGTCATTCACCGTCCAGGGGTCGCCCTGGCTCGCGGCGGCCAGTTCAATCACGGTGTAATAAATGTTGCCCTGCGAATCGGCGGAAAGAGGACTCGCAACATATGTATTCGCCGCCGTAATATTCGCGCCGCTTAAAGGATTAATGTGCGACGCCGCCACGCCGGTCGTCTTATTTACCTTCCAAATTGTTCCGCCCGCGCCCGGCACGTAAATAAAATTGTTCGCGTCCACGGGATGAAACACCGGCTCCCAACCCTGTAATCCATTTCCGTTTGGCTCAGGTTTCCAATCGCTAGCGTAAATCCAAATTTGAGTCAGTTGATTATTGATCCACGAAAATCGCGCCTCATTCCAAATCATCGTGTTCCAGGTGTTGGGTCCACACGCTGCATTTTGCGAAAACCAAGCCCCAGCCGGACTGCATGAATTGTAAGTGCCCGTCTTCTTCATCGCGTACACATCATTGCCGTCCGTGATTTGCGCTTGATAGTGAACTGTCAGAACAGGTTCGCCGAACACTGGAGTGTTCTCAGCTTTTTCTTGCGTCACAAAAGGATCGTAGACAATGTCCGCCAATTTCTCGGTGGTATTCTGTCCCGCTGCCGCCACCATTCCTGTGTGCTGCGGATTCGATCCCCATTGCGCCCAGAAGGGAGCCTCTGAAGGCTGGGGCGCAACTAGGAAACTAACCGTCACTGTCGCAGATCCTGCGGTTCCCGCTGCAATTACAGTAATGTGTCCGGTATTCATACCAGCCGGAAGCGAGCCGACAGCGGCGCTAATCTGCAATGTTTGCGGTGCGATTCCGCTTGGCGGAGTTGCTGTAAGCCACGGCGAATCGCTCACGTCGCTGAAGGCGAGCGTGCCTCCGCCCGTATTTGAAACCATCACAGACGCTGCCGCAGGATTCGCGCCACCCTGTACAGCAGTGAACGATTCGGAAGTCGACGAAATGGAAAGCACAGCGGGAGCCGGAGGAGCAGCGCCGGTGCTGCCGCAACCCACGGCGATAACGCAGAAAATTCCGGCCAACAGAATAATTGCAAAGTGTCTCATTGCCCAACCCAGCCGAATCTACGATCGATCGGCAATTCTATGAATGCGAATCAGCCCACCAACAGCGTCACAGTAACATTGTGGCAGGCGCGCCCGCAACGAAACAAAGTTCGATTGAGTTGGTAAGTTTTTATAGGGGCGCTCGTTGCAGAGAAGTGACGAACTGAATCCCAGGAACAATTTTTCCGGAAAGGCGATCATCGTTTGTAATAAAAAGATCGCAGCGCGCCTGCGCCGCGCACGCAAGCTGAATTGCGTCCGGGGGGCGGATGAATTTATCGCAGCGGATCGCTGCAAATATTCGCGCCGCGTCTACGTCGAACGGAATCAAACGCGCACCTTGCGCTATTTTTTGCTCGTACATCATTGCGATATCCGGCCGATTGTTAAGCGTCGGATGCACAAGAACCTCTCCCAGGGTTATGGTCGAAGTTACAAGTTCGTCTCTGCGGCGCAGCATCGACTTCCGAAGGTTGATCACCCGTTCAGAGAGAGGGCCGTATTCTTCCAAGAGATAGATGAAGAGGTTTGTATCCCAGAACACACGGCTCACTCCCAGCCCTCCCGGAGTTGGCGAACGTACTCGTCCGGATCAATCCCTTTCCAAATTTCCTTTCCCGCGCCGCGAAGCCTGAGTATCGGGTCATTCTCAATCGAATTAGCGCGATTCGCACAATACACGTCGCGATACCAATCGAGTAGATAGCGATATTGTGTCGACAGTTCTTCCGGTTCAGGCACGATCTTCGATCCTTCCCGAGACGGATGATAGGGATCGCCTATGCGAAAAAGGCGTCGCCGGCCCTTAGCAGTCTCAATCAACATTCTGTATCGCCCGGAATTTGGGGCCCGATTCGCCACACAATGCTCAATTACATGAACATTGAATCCCGGCCGCAAACTTTCTGTAAGATGCTCATCGTGCGCGCGTCGCCGAATTTCTTCTACCGAGAAATCTTCCCGGTCAGGATTCTCATGATGAAGTAGCGCCGTGATGATCCAAACTTCATCAGCAAGTCGCAACAGTGGATTGTCGACTACATGCATCGCAGTCCTCCAAGTTCTGATGGTACAACACATTTATACCAATAATTACATCTCACGTCAACAATTATAAATAAGTTGTAATCGTACAATTAGTCCAATTGCTTCCCTTTAGTTTCCGGCAAAGCGAGCGCCAAAACCGCGCTCGTGAAAAACGCCCCAGCAAGCAGATAAAACGCAGCATTAAAACTGTAGCGCGTGGCGATCGCGCCGACGGCAAGTGGAGCTAGCGCGGAAAATCCTCGCCCAATGTTGTAGCTCAGGCCGATAGCGGTGGCGCGAACTTCGGTGGGAAATAGTTCCGAGGCGATCGCCGCATAGCCGGAAAAAAATCCCGTGCCGAAGAACGCAACCGGCGGCCCAAGAATCAGCAGCCACATAGGACTGCGTGACATTCCGTAAATCGGCACCAGCGCTGCTGCGATAAATAAATATGTCGCGTAACTTTTTTTGCGCCCGACGGAATCCGCGAAAAATCCGAACAGCGCGTAGCCCAGCCATTTTCCGACTCCCATTACGATTAACCACGTTGTTGTATTAATCAAACTCAGGCCGCGTCCGCCTTGCGCAACCGGACCCGATAAGTAATAGGGTATCCACGTGAAGAGTCCCCAGTAGCCGAACATTCCGCAAGCGTTCATGGCGGTAGCGATCAATCCGGGCCCGCGAATGTCTTTGCGCCACAGCAGATGCAGCGAGCCGCTCTTTTTTTCTCGGCGCGCGCGCCACATTTCGGATTCCGGCACCGCGCGCAAAATCCAAAACACTGCAAGCGCAGGAAATACTCCGACAAAAAACACCGCGCGCCATCCGAATCGAGGCAGCACCAGCGCCACCACACCCACCGCGATCATTTCGCCGATCGCCCAGGTGGATTGCATCAGGCCAAGTGCTTTGGCGCGATGTTCCGCCGGCCACGTTTCCGCAATTAATGTTGCGCCGGTCGTCCATTCGCCGCCCATGCCCAATCCAAGGATCACGCGGAAAATTGCCAGCTCAATCACCGTTTGTGAAAGTCCGCACGCTCCGCTCGCCAACGAGTAAACGAGAATCGACGCCATCAGCGCGCGCGTTCGTCCAACTCTGTCCGCAATAAATCCAAACATGAGTCCGCCCAAAGCAGAAGCGCCGAGCGTCAGTCCAGCCAAGAGCCCGCCGACACTTTTGCTCATTCCAAGCGCCGTCATCAAATGCGCCAGCACCAAGGAATAAAGCATCACGTCCATGGCATCGAGCATCCAGCCGAGGCCGCCGGCGATCAGCGCGTTGCGCTCGCCGCGCGTTACATGCGCCGGCCACGGAAATCCAAGTATCCGGCGCACCGGACGCAATTCACCGTCTTGCGGTGATGTTGGAAATGTGGACAGATCGTCTCTCCTGCCGGACTTTTCCGGCGAGCACATTCTATATCCATAATGTCGAATGGGAAGCAGGGAAGCGTCAGGTAGGAAAACAGTTTTGTGAATTGAGTATGATGCGCCCGGAATACCGTATAATGACTGCGCGAATGACAACTAAACAATATTTGGCGCGCGCTGCACGAAAAATCTTCTTCGCTGCCAGTGTGAAGCCCACATGGTAACTTGCTCAAAATGCGGCACGCAGGTTCTTGGCGACGCGGCGTTCTGCGTGAAGTGCGGCCAGCGATTGAAGCCGACTACTCCGCCGGCCAGCCACATTTATTGTGCAAAATGCGGTCAGGTGCTTCCGCATGTCGATGGATCGCCGGGGACGGCGGAAACTATTCAATCTGTAATTCCACTGAACTATGCCGCGCCGCTCAGTTATTTATTTGGATGGGTTTCGGGAATTGTTGTCTACTTCATGGACAAGCGGCCACAGGTGCGATTTCATGCCGTACAATCCATTATTGTTTTTGGCGTGCTCACCATTGGCGGATTTATTTCCGGACGCATGTCCAACAGGCTTTTTTTTGAATCAACGCAACAAATTTCTTCGATCATCGCATTCGTTTCCTTCGCGCTGATTTGTTTTACGTCACTCGCGTTGTGGATTGTTTTAATGTTGAAGTCGTTCGAGCGCAAACCGTTTCGCGTTCCGATTGCAGCGAGCATCGCCGGATTGATCGCCGGCAAATCCGCGGCGTAATTTCCCCCAACACGCGCGCCATTTCATCAGCCGAAGCGCTCGCTCCCGTCATTAATAATTTGCTGGGAATGTCTTGCAGCCCGCCATTGGTTCTGCTAGTCTCCGCGCCGTAGGGGTATTTCGACATTCTTCGCGCGGAGGTTCACCATGGCGTTTTGCAGCGGTTGTGGCGCTGATGTGCCGGCAGGTTCGGCGTTTTGCAAACAGTGTGGCAGGCCGGTGGCCGCGGGATCTTCGACACCATCCGCTCCGCCAGCGCAGCACTCGAATCCTGGCAGCGGCGCGCCGGCAACGGCGGGCCTGGCGGAAAATGTCGCCGGAGCGCTTTGCTACTCGCTTACGTGGGTCACAGGCATCATTTTTCTGGTGATTGACAAGCGCCATAGTGTGCGCTTTCACGCGGCGCAGTCCATTGTTGTATTCGGCGCTATGACGATCATTTATTGGATCATCGGAGCGATGTTTGCCACCAGTATTATGATGGGCGGACTTGGTATGGGCTGGACGTTTGGGTTCGCGCTTCTCCGGATATTCCAATTGCTCTTTTTCGTGATGTGGATATTCCTGATGTTCAAAGCGTATCAAGGCCAGGAGTTTCGCGTTCCGGTCGCCGCCAACATAGCGGACAGCCTCGTCGGCAAAACACCGGCGTAGACTTGGAATAATTTTCGCTGAGACGCTGTTTCGGGGAGCCGGATCATTCGGCTCCCCGATTTATTTTGGTGTGCTCGGTCAGAGGCACGGCTTGACATCCAGACGCTACGCAGCCATCTTGGAATGCGACATTTGTTTTTGAAATCTTGCTGAATTCAGCCGAAGGAATTCCTGGAATGTCTGATCCGAAAAAAGTTCGCGTATTTTTTCATGACCGCTGCTTTGACGGAGCGGCTTCATCCGCGGTGTTCACGCGTTTCTTCCGCGAACGGATGAATCCCGACGCCAGATTCTTTTATACGGGAATGTCGCACCTTGCGCGGCGTCCGTTTCAAGAAAGCATGTTTGACGGTGACGAAAACGCGATTGTGGATTTCAAATATTCTGATTCGCCAAAATTGACGTGGTGGTTCGATCATCACCAGAGCGCATTTTTAACCCCGGCGGACAGAGTGCATTTTGAGAACGATCATACCAATCACAAATTTTACGATCCGACTTATAAATCCTGCACGAAACTAATCGCGGATGTGGCGCAATCGAAATTCGGTTTTGATACAAAACCTCTCGCCGGTTTGATTTACTGGGGAGACATTATTGATGGCGCGCAATATGCTTCGGCGGAGCAGGCAGTGAGCATCAGCGAGCCTGCCACGCAAGTTGCTCTGGTGATTGAAGCCGCGCCGGGTGAAAGTGTTTCGACAATCTTAATTCCAGAAATGGCGTCGAAGCCGCTCGAAGAAGTTGTGAAGTTGCCGATCGTGGCGAATCTTTTGGGGCCGCTGCTTGAACGCCACAAGCGTTCCATTGATATTTTCCGGAAGCGAACGCAAGTATTAGACGGCGTGATTTTTTATGATGTGAGCGATCTCGATCTGGAAGCGTCCAATAAATTTATTCCGTACTTGCTGCATCCGGAAGCGATTTACACCGTGGGAGTGAGCGCGGGAAAAGATCGCGCGAAAGTTTCGATTGGGTCGAATCCGTGGAGATCGGCAGAGGCGGTGAAAAATTTGGCGGCGATTGCCGAACGTTACGGCGGCGGTGGACATCCCAAAGTTGCGGCGATTTCATTTGAGCCGAACGCGATTGCACGCGCGCAGGAAGTGGCCGGGGAAGTTGCCGCCGAGTTGCGGAAGTAGGCGCGAAGTCCAGTGCGACGTTAGATGGCGGGCTAAAATCTTTTCAGATACGCGATTAGCGCTCGTTTATCCGCGTCACTCAATCCTGAATCTCCGCCCCCAGGGCCTCCCGTTCCAAAATAATGTCCCCGGTTCACGATCAAGTCCGGACACTTGCTCAGTGCAAGCATTTGATCCACCACATTAGCGAAGACTTTTTTCGCGTCATCGTCGGTGGCGTTTGGCGGAAGCGCCGCCAAATCGCCGCTGATTTTCACGACCAGATCCAGCAGCGCTTTGTCATGCGCCAGGCGCTCGTTGGGGTCGGTGCTTTCCGAAAGCAAATTAATATTTGAAAGCAGCCCCACAGGAGTTCCTTTCGGTATCGGCCCAATTTGAACGCTCTTGTCGTTCTCGTCGATGACTGCCGGGAAAAATCGCCGAATGCCCTTCAGTTTTTGGAGCGCGTCAGGAAGATAACCGTAAGGAACTTTCAAATAACTTGTTTCCGTAGTGCGATCAATTTTGCCGGGAATTTTATCTCCGAGCAGCGAGTCCTTCTCGCGTTTTTCCGGCCACAGCAACTGCTCGATGGAATTCTGAAATGATTTCAACCGGCCTTGTACGGAAGGATCCGGATTGAATTCGCCCAGGCTGTTGTTCAAAAGAAATGGCGCGGTGGACCACAAACTCAAGAGCGATGGCACGCGTGTGTAGCCACGACCGCCGGCGGGCATCACATATGTTTTCGGTTCGCCGGTGTATGGATCGTACCAGGTGATTGATCCGACGGAAGGTAGGTCCTTATAGGATTGCGAGGAAAAATTATCCCAAATGTTTCCGCTGACCGCGTTGGTGGCTAGCGCGCTGCACGCGTTTGTTTGCAGCAGATTTACAGGAATGCGAATTTCATTCGAGAGATAGTTGTGATCCAGAAAATCCGGCGCTTGGACCATCTTTGTCATTTCGTTCTTAAAACTTTCCGTCGATGCCCACTTCAGATATTTTTGGAAGCAATCAAGATAATTTTTCCCGGCGCATCCTTGCCCTTGATCCATCGCGATTGCCGGTACGTCGGGCGGCCGAGTGGGCAATTTGCTGGAATGGCAGAGCGCGCAGTTTTCCGCAAACACAATTTTCCCGCGCGGCACCAGCGTTTCATCCTTTTTCAATTCTTCTGCGCCACCGGGCGCGTCATTCAAATGATGAGGCTCTGTGGACTTTAGGAAGAAGAGCGCCACTCCGGGAGTTTGGCTTTCCGTGGCGGCAAAGTACGCGGAATTTTTTCTCGCAACCGCAACTTCAATCGGCGATGTGGGCTTTCCTCCGACCAGCGGATTGAAATGGAGCAGCCATTCTTCGCTGAACGTGCCAATGTTCAGGAAAACTCGGTTCAGAGCGCCAAGCGCGCCTACTGAATCCGCGCCATCTTTAAGAACGCGCGGAGTCATCACCGTATCCGGCGCTTTGTAATAATTTGTGAGCGGCCCGGACGAAATGAAATTGTTAAATTGTTTATTGTTTTGCTGGCCGCCCACCAGAGTTTCTTTTCCCCATCGAGTGGCATTGTTCAATCGTTCCTGCACCATGTACAGCGCGTTCATCGCTCGCGGATTATTTATGTTGTCCGTGGCGATGAACGAAGTGTCCAGCGTTCCGGGCCGAGACGTATGGAAAAGTTGCCAGACGAAATTTGACTTGTCTCCGTCCCAGAATAATATTTTGTCGATTGAAAAATATTGCGCGCCGACATTGGAACTTAGATTTTCCCATTTGGGATTATCGGGATCGGTGGGCGGCTTCAACGGATTCGGCGAAACATGGCAAAATCCGCAGGCCATCCCGACGCGATATGGCCGCACTAAATTTTTGTCGTTGTAATATTGTGGATTGGAGTAGAACTCGTCGGGCTTCCATTTTTTCGCAGCAGCTTCATTAAAATCGGGATTGGGAAAAAGTCGAAGGCCCACGATGCCGGTTTCATAACCGTAAAAAGATCCAGCGGGAAAGTTCTTTCCATCAATCGTAGTGCCACGCGAACCGATTTTCACTCCGGGATATTTTTGTTCGTTCTCGTATGGATCTGGTTTGCAATCCGCGCGGCGTTTATCCAGCCACAGTCCCCACTTTTCCGGATCGGGGCCCGTTGCTTTTTCAAAACAGGGATCATTCACCAGGCCGAAATATTCCCAGCGTTTATCGCGGCTGAATCGTGGATCGATTTTCAAAAGTTCGGGATGCGAGGAAAGGATTTTCAAAAAGTCCAGCGCTCCGGCGCTCTTGTAAATCATCGTGTCCCAGAGACGATCGTTTCCGCCGCTCCACACCAGCCAGGTGTTGCGTCCTTTTATTTCGTCGGGACCAAGCGGCACGCCTCCATCCACGTCATGAAAATAATCTTCGTCGGCTGCGGTGAAACTCCCGGCGTCACGCCCCGCCTGCAGAGCTTCATCTTTCACATGCCCGGATTTTGGCTGGTTAAAAAACGGAATTGAGTAGAGAAGCGCGCCGGCGCAAACTAGAAGAAGTGCAGCGGTCAGAATAATTTTTGTTACGCGGCTCAATCTTCCTCTCAAAGTCGTTCACCGACGCTTGGAGCGAGATTCACAATCGCAAATCCGGTGCGATTGTCCTGCAAGTGAGGATTCAGCGCAAGGTGAAGCTGCTCAGTGGGAGGTGCGTGGTTTTCCGATGTTCCGAAGTGGGATAAGATTTATGTCCGCGCTTTTTTGGCGCGATTGATTGTCTGCCAAACATTCGCTAGTGTTAAGAGGCGCTGCCCTACGAATGGAGTCTCGACCTTGCCGTGGTTCACGGTAGAACAAGACGCCCTCTCCCAGCAACAGATTGCTGATGCCTGCAGCAGGCTGCTTGTCGAAGCGCGAGCTCGTATTAACAAACCTCTCAGGCGCGTCCTGTTGCTGCCACCCGATCTCACGCGGGCCCACTCCGGTGCAGGACGAATCACGGAACTGCTCTATCGCGAGCTAGACGCTTCAGGTGCGCACGTCGAAGTGATTCCAACGTTGGGACAGCACGTTCCGCACACGCCGGAAGAAAACAAATGGATGTTTGGAAGCATTCCGGAGGAGCGCATCTTCGCGCATGACTGGCGCGGAGGCGTCACTCACATTGGAGCCGTACCGGCCAGTTACGTTGCAGAAACCACCGCGGGCATTGTCGATTGGGAGATTCCCATCGATCTCAACACGAAACTCATCACCGAACAGTGGGACTTGGTGATCAACATCGGTCACGTCGTTCCGCATGAAGTTCTCGGCTTCGCCAATCACAACAAAAATTATTTCATCGGCTTAGGCGGAAAGGATTCCATCTGCGCGTCGCACATCGCTGCTGCGGTCTGTGGAATTGAAAACAATCTTGGCTGCCTGGTCACGCCGTTGCGCGCGTGCTTCAACTTTGCCGAAGAGAAGTTCCTTAAGAAGATTCCTGACTGCTACATTCAGATCGTCATGCAGCGTGACGCAGCGAATCAACTTGTAACCAGCGGACTTTTTGTCGGTGACGACATCGACACGTATCTGATGGCGGCCCGCCGCAGCCGCGAGCAGAACATTACTGTTTTTGACAAGCCGATCAAAAAAATCGTCGCCGTCATGCAGGCCGACGAGTTCCGTGCAACGTGGGTCGCCAACAAAGCTGTCTACCGGACTCGCGTGGCTATCGCCGATGGCGGCGAGTTGCTTATCATCGCCCCCGGTGTCGAGCGTTTCGGAGAGCAGCCCGACGTTGACGCGTTGATCCGCAAGTACGGTTACAAGGGCACGCCGCGCACGCTTTCACTTTACAAGACCGAAGCGGATATGCAGGCCATTCCTCATGCGGTCGCGCATCTGATCCACGGCTCCTCTGAAGGCCGCTTCACCGTTACTTATGCTCCGGGGCATCTCTCGAAGAAAGAGATCGAGCAAGTTGGTTATAAGTACGCCGATATTGCAGAGATGCAGGAGCGATACAATCAGGCCGACATGAAAGAGGGTTGGAACACGAGGCCTGACGGTGAGGAAGTTTTCTACATCTCGACGCCGTCGGCCGGACTCTGGGCCACGAGAGAAAAACTCAACAATCCCAGCCGCCGCGATTTGAGCA
>DASYNR010000044.1:0-20620 GCA_036008485.1 Candidatus Acidiferrales bacterium
CACACATGCCGACGCTTCGCGACGTCTCCCCAAGCCGCACAAACTTCATCTGATGCCTCGATCGCGAAAACTTCGGCTGCGTCACTTCGCCACGCTCGCCCTCACCCTTGTATCGCTCGTTTCCGGCTGTCGTCCAGCCCCGCTCGCCTACCATCTTGTCCCGCAAGGTTCCGGCGAGCTGCTGCTTCCTCCATCCCAATCTGCAACAGGAACTGCAAACGCGCCGTCATTCGATCTCATCGTAAAAAATGCGCGCCAGACCCCGCATTCGACCGTCAACTGCGACATTGAAGTCGGTCTAATCTCGCTCCATTGGCAAGGCAAGACGGCAAACGTAAAACTGAAATCAGAGTCATACGTCGTCACACCGGAATCCGGCGCCGCAAATCGAGGCTCTCAAAGATTGTTTCTCGATCCATTGCTCAGCATCGAAAAATTCCGCAACGACCTGGAAAATCTTGAAACAAATGGCTGTCTGCGCCCCGGCGAAAGCCAGCGCCTGAATATCACGCTCGCCGAAAAACTTCCGTTGCCGGCAGGGGCCGGATACCGATTTCGCTTCGGTAGTTTCGAGCTGACGGGAATCGTTGATCTCGTTTCCGATTTTCGCCTAAACGTCGACGGCCCTGTTTATTCCCCCTTCGCAAATGATGGCGCAAACGGTTCCACCAAGCAGGTCATCGGATATGAGCGCGCCTACTACATTTTTATGCCCGCCGGGAAAAGTGACCGCACGCAGATATCTCTCGCCTCGGTAACTGAAACCGACATCGGAAAAGCTGCGCTCCCCAAATCCAAGCCACAGAACGCGCTGTCTCTCCCGGAGTCGCCCGGCTATTTTCGCCTTGTACTCAGGTCATCGGCTGCGGCAACCGAAAACATCTCCATCGCAACGCTCTTAAGCGCGCCCGACGAAAAAACTCTTTCCGACGCGACGCGTCAGCTAACGTCCAAACCAGAAGAGGCCTGCGAAGCCGTCACAGCACCCGGAGCGAACTGCATGATGTTTCCTCCAAGAGTTGGCGTCGGTATCGAGCTGGGCGTACACGTAAACGGCCGCCAGGTATTCGTCGGCCTCGGCGGATGGTTGGACGACACCGTCAAAGGCGCGAACTCGCTCGCCGTCATTGAGAAAACCCTACAAGTCCGTCGCCTATATCAAGGCCATCTGATCCCAATAAAATTCGATCCAACTAGCCAGTCCATCTTCGCCCTGGTCCTAATGCCCGGCGACGAAATCACTTGGTAATCACCCGCTCGCGCCAGCGGGGTGTAAAGGATGTCCTGGCAACTACTGTAAAGGATGTCATGGCACCGTACACTTCAGGTGGGCCGGGGGTTGTCTTACCTGTCTTTTCCTTCTCCGATCTTCCTCAAATCTTTTCTCCGCGCCCTCTTCGTCTCTGCGTTGAAGCTAATTCCGACTACGCGCCAACGCCCAATCCCTACGCGTTGTTCCCTCCAAGAAAACCGTAGTACTCCATAGTACTCACCAGCCCCCTACCCCCACCCTCCGAAGTTAAGTGTGGCTAATAAAGGACTTACAGCGATCTCGTGCGTGAGTATCGTCTAGCGGCGCGTTTAGCGGCAAGCGCTTAGGTAGCCACAATTTTGGGGATGGTCACGGTATACCTGGTCTAGCTACTCTCCGTTTGTCCTCTCTCGCCCACTATGGCAGACTTCTTTTTCGCACCAACGCAGCAACGAATTTCGGAGGCAACAGTGGCCAAAAATAATTTCTTCAAGACGCGGACACTCTTCGCAGCGTCACTCGCAATCTTTCTCGCATTCAGCTTCGCATTTTCAGCCACTGCTCGCCGAACCCACGCAGCAGAAATTTCCGCATCCTCACCTCAAACTGACGTCGACGCCGCCACCCTAACTTCCTATCAAGGCCAATACGCCACTGACGCCGATCCCGATCGCATCTATTCCTTCTTCTACGAAGACGGAAAATTTTTCGGCGAAGGCGCGCGAACACCCAGAATCTATTTCGTCGCCGAATCGAAAACAAGTTTCACTACGAAGGGTAGCAGTACTCACTTTAACTTCGTTGTCGATCCCGGCGGTAAAGTTACGGGTGTCATGCTCGTCAACGGCAATAATTCGCGCCTCGCAAAAAGAATTAGCGATCACCCAGTTCACAATCATTTCCGTCCTTACGCTCGCCAGGAAGCGATGATCCCGATGCGCGACGGCGTAAAACTTTTCGCCGTCATCCTTCGTCCCACGGACACAAATGTGCCTCTTCCTTTTTTGATGGAGCGTACTCCCTACGGCGTAAACGACTACAGCCCCGACAGCATAAATCCCGGCATGCCCGAACTCGCCGCAAGCGGATACATTTTTGTTTTTGAGGATATTCGCGGACGCTACAAGTCCGAAGGCAAATTTGTAATGATGCGTCCGCAGCAAGCCGATCACAAAGATCCCAAATCAGTTGACGAAACCACCGACGCTTACGACACCGTCGCATGGCTCCTAAAAAATATCCCCAATAATAACGGCCGCGTCGGAGTCATGGGCACTTCGTATCCCGGATTTTTAACCGCCGAAGCCGGCATCGATGCGCATCCTGCCGTGAAAGCAATTTCTCCGCAAGCTCCGATGACAGACGTTTGGAAGGGCGATGATTTTTTTCATAACGGAGGATTTCGTCAGTCTTATGGCTACGATTACGCGCTCGGAATGGAATCCAGCAAGGAAAACGAATTTGTGTCGCTCAAGGAAGACGCTTACGATTATTTTCTGAAAGCCGGTTCATTCGCCGCGGCCGCGAAAAAATCCGGCTCGCCGATGTTGCCAACCTGGCAAGCGTTTCTCGATCATGCCAGTTACGATAAATTCTGGAGCTCGCGCGCAGTTCAACCCCACGAAACAAAAGTGGAAGTCCCCACTCTCGAAGTCGGCGGCTATTGGGATCAAGAAGATATGTGGGGCCCGCAAGCCGAATACGCCGCATTAAAACCGCATGACACCAATCACCAAGTTTTTATGGTGCTCGGCCCGTGGAATCACGGACAGTGGGGTTCGTCCACACGCCGTCTCGGTGCGCTTGATTGGGGAGTTCCAGTCAGCGACCAATTCCGCGCGCAAATCGAAGCGCCGTTTTTCGCGCACTACTTAAAAGATGAAGGTCCGCTTCCTTTGGAGGACACCGCATCTTTCCAAACTGGCTCCAACGTTTGGAAACATTATTCCCACTGGCCGCCAAACGAAGTCACCGTGCAAAATCTTTATATGGGCGAAAATGGCGCGTTAAGTTTCACTGCGCCAACAGGAAATGAGCAGGATGTTTTCGCGGAATATAAATCCGATCCGGCAAATCCCGTTCCGTATCGCAAGCGTCCCATTGAAGCAACTTACGCGCCTACTGGTTCGCAGTGGTATACATGGCTCGCGCAGGATCAAAGTTTTCTCGCCGACCGAAAAGATATCGCCACATGGACGACGCCCGTTCTCGATCACGACGTCACAGTTACCGGCGATGTGATCGCCGATATTTTCGCGTCCACCACCGGCACTGACTCCGATTGGATCGTAAAATTAATTGACGTCTACCCAACGACTCCGAACGCAGCGGATGCGGAAGCGGCAAGAATGTCTGGCTACGAATTAATGATCGCCGAAGAAATTTTCCGGGGACGTTATCGCGAAAGTTTTGAACAACCAAGCGCAATCGAGCCAAATAAAGTAACCGAATTCAAGTACAGTCTTCACGCCGCGGATCACGTTTTTCTTAAGGGACACAAAATCATGGTGCAAGTCCAAAGCAGTTGGTTTCCGCTTTACGATCGCAATCCACAAACTTTTGTCCCCAATATCATGACGGCTTCGCCCAACGATTTCCAAATCGCCACTCAGCGAATCTTCTGGATGCCAAAATATCCGTCGCACATAGAACTTCCAGTAGCGCACTGATTGAATTTTGGATTTGCAACAACGTAAAATTTAGAAATGCCCGCGGTCATCTCTTTCCGCGCGCGCGCCGCCGTCTATATCCGCCGAAATTCTTCCCCAGGCAGTCGTCTTCCAGTTATCTTTCTGAACTTTTTCAGAAATCCAAGGCGCAACCGGCATCATCAACCGCTGCGAAAGCGAAGCGATGTATGGTTCGTACATTTGCCGCAGCTCGGTCAGCATTTGCGAACAGCCTTCCATTGAATGGGGAATCGCCGCAACATCCATCAGCGCGATCATTTTTTCACATCCGCCATCGGGCAATCGATCCTGAATGTTTTGAAGCGGAGGACAATTCAGCACCTGCGATAAATCCACAATGGCGTGACGCGAAATCGCGAACGTCATTTTTGCTTGCCAGCGCAGCGCCCCAGTTCCGTACGCAAGCAGCAGCGCGGAGACATCCAGAATTGTCGTCATCGCGGAAAGCCAAGATTCATTGTTGTGCTGCGAACGAAAATAGCAAAGCACTGGGTAGGAAAGGTGGCTTTCCATTAATTCCGCCGACCACGATTCCCAACTTTTCAAATATGCTTCCAGCGCTTCCACGCTTTGTGGTTGCGTGTGCCGCTTCAATAATTCCGAAGCGGTGGGTGGGGATCCTGCGCGCGCATCCAGCAAAGAAATATTAACTTCACGCCGAGAAAACGCGCCATACAAAACCGGCAAGTAGCTGATCCCCAATCCAAGAAATCCAAATCCTAATCCAGCTTCAAAGACCATGATCACGCGCGCATAAGTTGTGCGCGGAACTACGTCGCCGAGTCCCAAAGTAAAAAATGTTGTGCCGCTCATATAGATATCCGTGGCGAAGCCCGCGTGCGATCCAGGAACGTCGGGTATTCCAGAAATACTTATTTCTGAACCTCCGGCTTTGTGGAGGATCGCAAAAGCCAAAATTAATCCCGCCGCCCAAACGCCAAATAAAACGAGCAATGAGAGCGGTCCGTAATAACTCAAAAAAGTTTCACGCCGATTTGTAGCGCGCATCATGCGGCCAACCGCGGACCAAGGCCGCCAGGTTGCGCGGTAAAAGCCCCGCGCCAAACGAAGTTTTCGCGTAATACGACGCGGCAAAATAATCGTCTCAAACACGTCCAACAAAATCACCAGCAGCAGAAAAACGCCGATAATTCCTAGAAAGATATGCACGATTCCTCCCAACCGAATACCAGACTATAACTCAACTTCCGCCGCGCGCGTCCCATCACAATCCGTAATCGTTTGTTCGCATGCGGAAACTTTTCACTTCTCACCGGAGTCTCTTGTACTATGATTCCACCGGGTTCCCCAGCCCACCATATGAAGAAGTACTTACTGTGCGCTCTAATTCTGGTTGCGCCAGCCGCGCTTCGCGCGCAGGATTCCGTACGCATTGATCATGTTGGGCTCGGCGCCGGCGAAACGTACGGCTCGGCTCTTCCGACGCCTATTCGCGTGCACATTCCGGGCGTTTCGCAAGCGCAGACTCTCGAATTGCAATTCCAATTTGCCGTGCGTGAAGGCAACCCGGTGGAAATCGAGAGGTCGCCGCTGATTCCGCTGGCGGATCGCATCTCAAAACAAATTCAGGTGTCAGCTAATTCGCCGCTGGATATCGAACTTCCTGTTGATCTGCCGGACGAAGGACGTCTCGCGATTCAATTAAACATTCTCGACAGCTCTGGCCGGGAAATCGGCAACGCGACGCGCGAATTCGATTCTCAGTATCGCGGCAGTGAAAATCTTGTCGTCATTTATTGTGCCGATCCGCAAGTCTTCGGCGGTGCGTCCGCACAGATACATGCCAGCATGGAGTTGAGGGAAGGCGGAGTAAGAGCGGAGCGCATCGTCGATTCGCTTCGAGAGCCCGTTGAACATTGGTGGGAATATAACCTTGCCGATTCCGTCGTCGTAGCCGGACCAACCGCGCATCTGAGCGCCGCTCAGCGCGACGCATTTGAAAAATATCTGCGCAGTGGTGGCACTCTAATCCTTCTGGAAAAAGAGATCGCTGACCCAACTTTTCTTGCACCATATCGACAGGGCGAGCCTTCTTCTGAAAACGTTCATGTTGGAATGGGGCGGCTTTTTCGCGTGCCAAGTTTGGAAAGCAAGCAACTTGGCAAGAATTTCGCGTGGGGCGCTCGATCGAACGACGCCGACTACTCCAAATGGTTTGGCGCGCCACACGGAAACGTCGATCATTTCTTGCATCGAGTGGGCACGTCCTTCACGTTTCCGCATCTGCGTTGGCTGATTATTTGGCTCAGCGTTTTTATTGTCGCGGTGGGGCCGCTGAATTTTTTCGCACTGCACCGGATGAAGAAATTGGAATGGGGCTGGATCACAACTTGCGTGATACCCGCGGTGTTCGCCGGAGGATTGTATTTCGCCAATTCAGTACGCCGTCCCACCGACTTCACACTGGATGACGCGGTCGTTTACTGGATGGATCCGCAGAGTCACACGGCTTTCGCGCAATATGAATTTCGCGTTTACTCGCCGGAACGCCGCTCGGTAGAACTCTCCATCATGCATGACGATGCATTTCTGCAGCTTGACTGGGACAGAAATTACGGCGAAACCGCCGCAAGTCTGGGCAGTGAAATGCTTGGCAGTCATGCCGGATCAACTTCTGGTTGGCAAGAACGACTTGGACCGCCGCAACAATTGGAATTTCCGATGCTGCGTTGGTCCTATCAGGATTTTCACGCCACCAACTTTCGCGATTTTCCGGGCACGGTTCATTGGCCTTCGCCGATGCATTTGAAAAACGATACAGGTCAGAGCTTTAGCGAAGCGATCTTCCTCGACTACAAAGCAAATCTCAGTTACTCGATTCCTCACGTTGCGCCGGGCGAGGAAATAAATCTTAATTCGATTCATGCGGAGTACATTATTCCTCCAGAGGAAGAAAGAAAAAGGCTGGCTGCGGAAAACCCGCAAGGATTGACAGCTCTTTCGCCGCCTCTTGCTGAGAGACCGTTCTCCGTTGGGGAAATGACGGGTTCGCGCGGCGGTTCGACCGCGCCCCAAATGTTCATCGGTTGGGCGGATGCGCCAATGTCCAATGCAAAACTCGACGTTCCTTTTGTGCAGCGGCCTCATGGTGCGCTGGTGATCGTGTTGTTCGATCAGAAATGAGTGAAGTGGACTGAGTGATAGAAGTCGAACAAATTCGGAAGAAGTACAAGGACACGGAAGCTCTCGCCGGCTTCAGCCTCCGCGTGGCCGATGGCGAATTGTTTGGTCTGATCGGGCCGAACGGCGCCGGCAAATCCACGCTGATGAAAATTCTTGCGACGCTGATTCATTCCAGTGATGGACGCGCGAGCATTGCAGGAATTGATGTTGCGCGCGATCCGAAATCAGTGAAGCGCGTGGTCGGGTACATGCCGGATCAGCCGGGACTCTATCAGGAAATGCGCGTGCGCGAATTTCTGGAATTTTTCGCTGCGGCATTCGCCGTGCCGAAAGATAAGCAACGCGCCGCGGTGGAAAAAGCCTTGGAGCGCTCGAATCTTGCGGAGCGCAGCCAGAGTTTTGTTGAGGAGCTTTCTTTCGGAATGAAACAACGCCTCGTGCTGGCGAAAACATTGCTGCACGAACCGAAACTTCTAATTTTGGATGAGCCTGCTACTGGACTTGATCCCATCGCGCGAATCGATTTGCGCGAGCAATTGAAAAAGTTGAATGCCGAGGGCGTGACTATTTTCATTTCGTCGCACATTTTGAGTGACCTGGAAGATATTTGCGATCGCGTCGCGCTGATCACGGCCGGGAAAAATGCTGCGGACGCGGAAGGACAGAGCGTCCTGGTTCTGCAAAGTCCCGCGTCGCAATTGCGAATCTACGAAATTGATTTTCTCGGAGACTCTGCATTTGCCGCGGCGCGCGCAGGTGAAGCGCCGGGCGTCAGAGTGCTGGAAAATTCGCAATCGCGTCTGCTGGCGGAAATCGAAGGCACGAATATTGAAGCCGCAAAACTTCTACAATTTCTGGTGATGGCCGGTGTTGTCGTGACGAGGTTTGATCATCCGGCGCCGAGTCTTGAGCGGCGCTACCGCCAGGCTTTCGGAACGAAGCAGCCATGAGCCTCAGCGGAAATCCGATGATCCAAAAAGAATTGCGCCAACGTATGCGCGAGCGGCGCGGTTGGATTCTTCCGTCGCTCTATCTCGTCGCGCTCAGCGCCGTCGTTTGCCTCGTCTACTATTTATTTACGCAGCCGCGCGGATTTTCCGACGTCTACTTCGAGAATCCACCCGAAACGCAAGGCTATCAAGTCGGCGTAGGGTTATTCCTAGCGGCTGCGTACACGCAGCTCGGGCTGCTATTGCTACTCGCACCCATCTTTAGCGCAGGCGCACTAACAATAGAAAAGGAGCAACGCACCCTCGCAGGTTTACTTACGTCCTTATTAGGCCCAGCGAAAATTTGGTGGGGAAAGTTTGCGGCTTCAGTTTTATTCGTGCTGCTTCTGCTGGTTGCGGGGCTTCCGATTCTGACGGTTGCATTTGCTTTCGGCGGCATTGGAATATGGGAAGTTTTCATAACCTCATTAACGATGGTAATCATCCTAGGAACGATGAGCGCCATCGGACTGTACTGGTCTTCCGCATTTCGCCGCAGCGTTCATGCGACGGCGGTGAGCTATGTGACCGTGATCGTTCTTACCGTTGTGCCATGGATCATTTACATCGTGGCGGCAACTGGCACGCGAGATGATTCCGTATATTCGGTTCCTTACTGGGCAAGGATGGCGCTCTACGCAAATCCCGCGTTCTTTCTTACGACGGCATTTGTTCCGCGCGCGCAACTTTATCCGGCGTGGTGCTGGTGTCTTGTGACATTTGTTTCGGTGAGCGTGCTGTGCATTCTGCTGGCGTTGCGCAATATTCGCAGGAGCGGCGATATTTCGTAGAGCGGCGAATTCACTGATGAAATTTCAGCGGCGCTGCGCGAAAAATTCCTGCATTACCGACGCGCATTCTTCGGCGAGCAGCCCGGAAATAACTTCGACGCGATGATTTACGGCGGGATGATCCAGAATCTGAAAACAGGTGCGAACAGCTCCGCCTTTTTGTTCGGCGCATCCGTAAATTAATCGCGCGACGCGCGCTTGAATTAGAGCGCCTGCGCACATCGCGCATGGTTCGACGGTTACGTAAAGCGAAGTTCCATTCAGGCGGTGATTTCCGACTGTTTGCGCGGCGGCGCGTATGGCGACCATTTCGGCGTGCGCGGTTGGATCGTTATCGGTGAGCGTGCGATTGTACGCGCGCGCGATTATTTTTCCTTCGCGCACGAGGATTGCGCCGATGGGAACTTCGCCGCGTTCCGCCGCTGTGCGTGCTTCCTCGAGTGCGGCGCGCATGAATTCTAAATCGGATTCAGGCATGCAGGGAGCATAGCAGGACGCGGGCTTCGGAAGAAAGCGAGGCGGCGCGCCGAAATTTGCCGGGCAAGAATCAGTGGAAGTTTGGTTCGCTTGCGCCGATTAAAAATTCAACTACTACAATGTCGCGGCGTTCGTCGAAGGACGGGTCGTGTCCGATGTGGCGGCCAACTTCGCGCCATCCAGAAACCTGGCAGAGACGCAGGCTGTCGCCATTTTCGGCGAGGACGCGGCCAATTAACTTCCGATAATTTAATTTCGCGGCTTCGGTTTGGATGGCCTGCATTAGTTGACGGCCAACTCCGTAATTTCTAAATGATCGACGTACGCAAAGAAAAACTTCGGCGATATCGGCGAGCTGAGGGCGCACATCGTAGGGCATCAGCGTGATCCATCCGAGAACCCATCCGCGCAATTCGGCCACGAGAATCGGACGGCGGCCATCGATGATCGATTCCACAATAAAAACTTGTTGCTGATCGGTGCTGCGCGCGTGTTCTTCAAACGCGATGAGGTGATCCTGCACACCTTCGTTGAAAATTTCGCGCATCACTGCGGCGTCATCTTCGCGCGCGGGACGGACCGTTAGCTGTGGCCGGTTTTCAGGAGTTGTAGCAGCCATTCGGAAATTCTACCACTACATGCGATGAAAATATGCAGTTGGAATGCGGCTCCGCGGTGCGTCCGAGCGATTCTTTCAAGTGCGCTTGACATTCTTACGCAGGCGAAAGAAACTAACGCTCTATGAACGAGCTGCTGCGCCGGGTTTTCATGGTGGATTTTATCAAGGGAATGTTGCTGACGTTCAGCTATCAAAATCCCAAGAAAATTTACACCGAACAGTATCCGCAGGAACGTCCGATGGTGGCCGAAAGATTTCGCGGCGCGCCCCGGCTGAACATCAATCCGGAAACCGGAGAAACGCTTTGCATTTCCTGCAATCTTTGCGCGCTGGCTTGCCCTGAAAATTTAATTGTTGTTGGATGGCAGCGAGACGATGCGACTCGCAGAAAAGTTTTGACCACATTTACTTACGATACTTCGCGCTGCATGTTCTGCGGACTTTGTGAGGATGCGTGTCCGACGGATTGTTTGGAGCTGACGCAGGATTTTGAAATGGCATATTACAGCCGAGAAGGCGCGATTTGGGATCGTCATCGGCTGGAAGTTGGACCGACTCCTACGCGGTATGTTCGATAGTTTCCCTCTCGCTGTTCCTGAATGATTAATTTTCAAAGATAAGGACAACGGAGGGCGACCTAAAGGTTGCCCCTACGTTCACCCGTTGGCGATTAACAAGGTTTCCGCGAAGGGCCACTCGACGTCGGTCCATTGAGCATGAGCGCGGAAGTTTGCGCGTTCGGCGAGTCGAATTATTTCGCTGGGGCGATACTTGTAGGAGCTTTCGGTGAAAATGGTTTCGCCGGACTTGAAGTGGATCACGCAATTCGCGGCAGGAATTGCGACGGATTGATCGCGTAGCGAGATGAGATGCATTTCGATTCTGCGCTCGATGGTGTTGTAGCGAGCGGAGTGGCGGAATTCTTTCAGGTCGAAGTCGGCGCCGAGTTCGCGATTAATTCGCGTCAGCAAATTTAGATTGAAAGCGGCAGTAACACCCATCGCGTCATCATAGGCGGCGATCATTTGATCCACGGGCTTTACTAGATCGACGCCGAGGAGAAGCGCATCTCCGGGAATTAGTTTGTGACGAACGCCAGAGAGAAAACGTTCTGCGTCGGAGCGATGAAAATTTCCGATAGTGCTGCCGAGAAACATTACAAGCAGGCGTTCATTCGAGGAGCGTTGCGCGGTTACGCGAGCCAGCCCATCCAAATAATCCCGTTCGATTCCAATTACGTTTACACGATCGAGTTGACTGAGTTCGCTGACGCATTGAGCGAGCGCGGCCGGCGAAATTTCAATTGGGAAATAGGTGGTGCGCTGATATCGCGCGAGCGCTTCGAGAATCCAGCGCGTTTTTTTTCCGCTGCCACTGCCAAGTTCGGCGGCGATTACATTCCCAGGAATATTTGTGCGCAACAGCGGTTGCACGATTTCGCCGGCGTGTTCGCGAAGGATGCGCTCGTCAGCGCGGAAGAGGCCGTATTCGGGAAGTTCGGTGATGGCGTTGAAAAGAGCGGAGCCGAGCGCGTCATAGAGATAGTTGGACGAAAGTTCTTTCTGGCCGGATTTAGTCAGTCCGGCGCGAACGTCGGCGGCAAAGTTCGCGATGGGGTGCAGGGAAATAATTTCGGTAATCGCATGAGCCATTATGAGCCTCGGAATTATTTAATTTGCCCCAGATATATTCTCAGCGTGTTGCTGGCGCGCGTATGGCGCGTCAATATTCGATGCAGCGAAAGCCTGTATAGACGTAAGGATAATGTGGCTGGAACCAGTTGCGAAACGACCGGCGAAGCATGCTCGCGGCGGTTCTGGATGAGCCGCCCTTCATGACGAAATGATGGCCGTCGAAAAAGTCCGCGGAATATCCGGGATAAAACGGAAATGGTTTGAAGCCGGGGAAGGGCGCGAAGATTGTGCGCGTCCATTCCCATCCGTTGCCGAGGATATCGTGGACGCCGAAAGCGCTTGCGCCTGCGGGATATGCCGCAACTGATGCGGGATCCCATTTTTGAAAATCAAAGTTGCCGCGAATCGGTGAAGGAAGTTCTTCGCCCCACGGGAATGCCCGCTCTTCATCTTTCGCGTTATGAGAATCGGATTTGATTCCATATGCGGCACGATGCCATTCGGCTTCAGTCGGTAATTCTTTTTTGCACCAGCGAGCGTAGGCCGAGGCTTCCGCGTGACTAACATAGACGGGCCAATCGAGCGGCAGCGGAATTTCGTCGAACATGGTGCGAAGGAATGGTTTGCCTTCGCGGAAAATCCAAAATGAAGGATGCGATGTGCCGCTGGACTGGAGCCAGTTCCAGTCGGCGTCATTCCACAGCGTACGATCTTGATATCCGCCGCTGGAATGGAATTTCAGGAATTCGCCATTCGTGACTTTGTAGGCGTCGATGCGAAATTCGGGGACGGAGACTTGATGCTCGTCGAATTCATTGTCCCAGCCGAAATAATTTTGGCCTGCGCGCAATCCGAGCGTTGCAATGCCGGCGGGAATTTTCACCATGTGCGGTTGTGGTGGTGGCGCCGAGGGAGCCGGCGAATCTACGTGATGGAATTTTCGGTCGAGTGGCAATTGGTGCAGCAGATAGGAAAGAGTTTCGGCGTGCATCAGGCGATGCTCGATGGCAACTTCGAGAAGTTGTTCCAACTCAGTGGAATTTTCGGCGCGCGAATCGAACGACGCAGCCAGGCGATTGTCGAGAGCGCCGCGAAGCTTCTGATTGTAGTCGGAAACTTTTGCGCGAGTGGGCCAGTCTTCCGGAACGTCGTTCGGCAATCCGCCGCCGACCGGATCAATTCCAAATGCGAAAAGTTGATCGAATGTGGGATCGAATGATGGCAAATTAAAATGGCGGCGGCCGAGCAAATTCCAATCAAACGCTTCCAGATGGCCGGTGTAAAAGATTAGACGATGCCGCTCGGGAATTGGGCGATCGTAAAGTGCTTCTGGTCTCACGATGCGGAACAGTTCGTCGGTGCGAGTGCGCGCATTCGCGAGTCGTTGTAATAGGGTTGGAGTGCGGTACGGTGCCAAGCTAGTTGCCATGTCGCTATCCGAATTATTGGATGCCCGGAATCGAATTCCGGTTCGAGTGGAATAGCCCCGAAACGGAGGCTGCTTTATAATGAATTTAAGGCGGCGAGTCAATCCGCCGTGGTGTAGCCGGGCCATTTCAGATCACCTTCGGAGGACGCATGGCTTCTCCCTCTGTACCAAGCGCACTTGATGCACGCACCCAAGCTTTTCCAATTTTAACGGACGCTCAGATCAATCGCATTCGCGCGGGCAGCAAGCAACGCGCGGTGAAAAAAGGTGAAATTATTTTTGAGACGGGCGATGTGAGCGTGCCCTTTTTCGTTTTGCTTTCCGGGAATATGGAAATTGTGCAGCCGGATATTCACGGAGAAAATATGGTGGCGACGCACGGCCCCGGAGAGTTCACCGGCGAGATGCCGATGATTTCCGGAAGGCGGAGCCTTGTGCGCGGCCGATTCACTGAAGACGGCGAAGTGCTGGAACTTCCGGGCGAAGCCTTGCGGACATTGGTGGCGAAGGACGCCGAGCTGAGCGAGATTTTTATGCGCGCATTTATTTTGCGGCGGCTGGCGCTGGTTAATGAAGGCAAGAGCAATTTGGTTTTGCTGGGTTCGCGGCATTCAGCTGACACGCTTCGATTGCGGGAATTTCTTTCGAGGAACGAACATCCGGTGAACTACATCGATTTGGACACGGATAAATCCGCGCAAGAATTCCTGGACCGTTTCAACGTTACCGCTGACGACATTCCGGTGATCGTGTGCAACGTGCGCGGAGTTTTGAAAAATCCGACAAATCAAGCATTGGCAAATTGTATTGGCCTAAACATTCAGGTGGACGAAACGCAGGTCCGCGATTTGGTGGTTGTGGGCGCGGGCCCGGCGGGGCTTGCGGCCGCTGTTTATGCGGCTTCGGAAGGGCTGGACGTGCTGGTGATTGAAACGACGGCGCCGGGAGGGCAGGCGGGGTCGAGTTCCAAGATTGAAAATTATTTGGGATTTCCCACCGGACTTTCCGGACAAGAATTGGCGGCGCGAGCGCTTGCCCAGTCAGAAAAATTCGGCGCGCAGATGATGGTGGCGCACAGCGTGGAAAAGTTGGAGTGCTCAAAACTTCCGTACAAAGTTGTTCTGGACGACGGAAATAAAATTGCGGCGCGAGCAATCATGATCGCCACCGGCGCGCAATATAACAAGCCGCGGATTCCGAACATCAAGGAGTTTGAAGGCCAGGGAGTTTATTACGGCGCGACGCATATGGAATCGCAGCTTTGCGGCGAAGACGATGTGATCGTCGTGGGCGGCGGAAATTCCGCGGGACAGGCGGCGGTGTACCTGTCGCAAACGGCGGGAAAGGTGCACATGCTGGTGCGCTCGCACGAACTTTCGGACACGATGTCACGTTATTTGATTCAACGCATCGATCAGAATCCGAATATCGAATTGCACTACAAAACGGAAATCGTCGCGCTAGAAGGAAATAACAAGCACCTGGAGCGAGTGACGTGGCACGATCGAGAGACCGGTGAGACATCTGTGCAGAATATTCGGCACGTGTTTGTAATGGCGGGCGCTTCGCCGCGGACGGAATGGCTGAAAGGCTGCATCGCGATGGATGAGAAAGGATTTATTATCACTGGACGCGATTTGGAAAGTCTTGCGAACGATCCGAAGTGGCCGCTGGCGCGAACGCCGCAAATGTTGGAGACAAGTTTGCCGGGAGTTTTTGCGGTGGGCGATGTGCGCTCGGGAAATGTGAAACGCGTGGCGTCGGCGGTGGGCGAAGGAGCGATTGCAGTTCACATGGTGCATCGAGCGTTGGCGGAATTGTAGTTACAAAATTCATTTTGAGGAGGTGCGAAAATGGCGGAAGCGGCTTGCACGCACATGAATCAGATCAAAGTGAGGAAGACAAACATTCACGTTTGTGAAGAATGCGTGAAGTTGGGCGATAGCTGGGTACATTTGCGGCTGTGCATGATCTGCGGGAACGTGGGATGCTGCGATTCCTCGAAAAATAAACACGCCACGAAGCATTTTCATGCGACGAAGCACCCGATTATGCGGTCGATTGAGCCGGGGGAAGACTGGGGCTGGTGCTACGTGGATGAGGTGGAGTTGGATTTTTCGTAATTTTCGCGGGACGGAGCGAATAGAAAGTTAATGTTGATGAGCTTAGCCAGCGCGGGGCTGATCTTCGCGAAGATGACCGACAAGCACACGCTCGCGATCATAAGCATCATTGGAAGTACGTTAGACGTGGTGGGATCGCTGTACCTTTCATACGATTTATTGGGTGGAGAACACGGACCGCTGCGCACCTTGACGAGAGCGGTGACGTACGGAATGATTTTCGGAGTTGGATATGGTTTATCGCTCGGATTTATTTTCGGGCTCGCAGGCGGCCTGGCGCACGGCGTGACGCTGAGCGTGGAATTTTCGCGAGTGTCACGGCAACAACGGAGACCCGGATTTTGGTTTGAGGCGGCGATGAGCGCAATTCGCGGAAGCGGATACGGATTAGGCAGCGCGTATCTGTTCGGGGCAAGATTTGGAATTACTTTTGGCATATTGAGTACGGTCGGGCAGGTGATCGGTTATCAATTCGGAGTGCGGCCGTCGATGGACTACATGCCGTCGACGCGGCCGCGCATGACCATGCCATTATTCCTCGCTGTAATTAATCGGACAGTTGGATATGCGCTTGCCGGATATATAAGCGCGTTGGTTGCGCATCAGCGAGAAGGCGCAATGGCGTTTGGATTGAAAGTTGGATTGCTGGTGGGTGTGGTGTCCGGCATTGTGACGTTTCTGATGCCGTACATCGAATGGCGCGCGGACAACATGCCGGTCAGACGGATGGGAGTGATTGGAGTAGCGATGATATTGATCGGATTCGCGCTGCAATCAGTGCAATATTTTGTGACGTTGGTTCAGGCCGGGACGAGATGACGAAACGCAGATTTGGCGCTGAAGAAATAGAAAGGAATGACAGTGCTCGGAGATCAAATGCGACGATTGATTGTGGGATTTGTTGCGATGGTTGTGATGGCGATCGGAATTGCTGGTGCCGTGTCGGCGGAAGTGAAGTCAGCAGAGAAAGGGAAATTTCGGATTGAGCAGGAGTTAATTTTGCCTGCGACGCCGAATGAAGTTTATGACGCGGTGACTGGGGATATTTCCGGATGGTGGGACCACTCATTCAGCGGGCATCCGAAGAAACTTTACATTGAGGCGCGTCCGGGCGGCGGATTCTATGAAATTTTCGATGACGCCGGAAATGGCGCGCTACATGCGACGGTGATTTATGCGGATCGCGGGAAGCGGCTGCGATTTACGGGACCGTTGGGATTTGGCGGCCGGGCGATTGATATGGTGACGACTTACGATTTGGCGGCCGTTGAGGGCGGAACAAAATTTCATTTGACGGTGACAGCGACGGGCGATGTGGATGAAGCGTTGGCGGCGGCAGTGGATGGCGTGTGGCATCATTTTTTGGGTGAGAGGTTGAAGGCGTACATCACGTCTGGGGACTACAAAACGCATGGGAAAGTGGGCGGAGCGGCTTCGAAAGAAATGAATCCGGTGAAGGAAGAGCGGCTGGCCGACACAACGGAATCAACGATAGGGTTGGAGAACGCGCAAGAAGAAGGGCAGTCGAAACAGATATCGGGAACCCCGCCCTCGATCCCAATCGTTTGAGATGAGGACGGGGTTCGTTATTGGAATTCCCCTTGCGTGAAGATTGGAAAGGCCGCTGGAATTACTTTACCGCTGCATCTACTGAGCGGACGGCTACCCAGTTATCACCGCGCTTGGTGAACACGTCCATCCACAAAAACTTTCCGCTGGAGTCTTTTCCCTTGGTGGTGCTCTTCTCAGTGTCGGTGCCTTGAACGATGGCTAGGCCTCCGACTATTTTTACGGTCATGGGGCCGAAGTCAAACGACGCGATTTTGTAGTCGCCTGATTTAATTCCAGCCACAAACTGGGCTTTGGTTTGCGTGGTTCCGTCAGGACCCAGGCCAACCCAATCGTCTCCTAGAATCGCTGCAACTTTGTCGGCATCGCCGGCTTTCATGGCGTCGGTCCAGTCGTGTTCGAGTTGCTTGATGGAATCTGAGATGCTTGGGCCTGCCGGTTTGGCGGCGGGCTTCATAGTTTGGGCGTAGACGAGTCCTACGGATGCACAGATCAGCAGAAGTGCTCCTGCGAGTTTCTTCATTTTTTCTCTCCGATTTGGTTTTGTGGAACCGGGATTGGGCCTGTGTTGCTGGGCCGGAGTTTTATACGATTGGACGGGAATGTCAATTGCGAGTCGGGGATGGACGGAGCCGTTCCAGAAGAGCTTGACCTGATGCAGTTAGGTGAATTATTTCGAGGCCATTTTTACTTACGCGCTGGATCAGTTGGCGATCATTGGCGTCTTCCCACACGGGAAGTTTGGGACATGAGGTGCGCCAGGCGTCCATCACTTCGGAGTAGGTGCGATCTCGGATGAAGAGCCACTCGAGGAGATCGAGGATTAGTGGTTCAAGCGGGTCGGACATTTTTTCCTTTGCGGCTTTTATAAATATATATCAGAGGATAGGATTGATGGAGCAGGGAGTTTGCTCGACAATGTTCTCGACATTGCTCGTGAGGGCGATGTATAAGCGCGGAGACAGTTGAAACCCTTTCGGAGGAAAATGATGCGGAATAGAGTGGCAATGGGATTGGTTGCGGCGATGATGCTGGTGGGAATCGTGGCGGTCGCGCGGGCGGCGGATGATCCGATCAGCGGAACGTGGAAGCTGAATCTGGCGAAATCGAAATTTGATCCCGGACCGGCGCCGAAAAGCATAACGGCTACGATTAAAGTGGAGAACGATACAGAAACATTTTCGTCGGACGGAATGGATGCGGCGGGAAATGCGACACATACCGAATTCACGGCGAAGTTTGGCGGGCCGGATGTGCCGGTGACAGGAATTCCGTACGCGGATACGATCGCGCTGAAGCGCGTTGGGCCGAAGCAAATTGTTGGAACGTATAAAAAAGGCGGGAAAGTTACGGTGACGGTGCATGTGGTGGTTTCGGCGGACGGGAAAACGCGGCGGTTGACGTATGACGGGAAGAATCTGGATGGAAAAGCCGTGCATGACGACGTGGTGTACGACAAGGTGATGTAAATTTCGCCGGAAGAATTATTGGAAATATTGAAGGCCCATTCTTTTTTGAGAATGGGCCTTTTGTATTTTGAAGCTGAATTAATTTCCGGTGGTTATGACGACGCGGAATCGGGCTTTGCCGCTCATCATGCGATCGTAGGCTTCGGCGGCGCGTTCCAGCGGGAAGGATTCGTTCATGGAGCGGACGCCGCTGAGGACGCTGAAAGCGAGAGTGTCCTGCGAGTCAACGGAAGTGCCAGCGGCCCAGCCTTTCACGGATTGGCGCCGGCCGAGAAGTTGCAGAGACGGAACTTCGAGCGACGGCACAGCGCCGACAATTGTGAAAGTTCCGTTTACGGCGAGGCCGCCGATTACCGCTTTCATCGCGTCGGCATTGGTAACGGTCGCAAGGATGACCTGAGCGCCGCCAAGTTTCTGAAGTTCGGCGGCGGGATCTTGCGTTTGGCTATCAATATAAATTGACGCACCGAGTTTTTTCGCGAGAGGTTCTTTATCTTTCCCGCGAGCGATGGCAATTGTTCTGAAGCCGGACTTTGCGGCGAATTGGACGGCGAGGTGGCCGAGTCCGCCAAGGCCGAGAACGGCCACGACTTCGCCGGGGCGTGCGCCGCTATTGCGAAGGCAATTGAAAGTGGTGATTCCGGCGCAAAGAAGCGGGGCGGCATCAACGGCAGAAAGTTCTTCGGGAACGCGTGCGAGGGCGGACGCGTCGGCGAGCATATAGTCAGCATACCCGCCGTCACGGGTGATGCCGGTGATGAGCGTAAGTGTCTGGCAGGCAAAGAAATTTCCACGGCGGCACATCGCGCAATAGCCGCAGAATCCAGCGTTCCAGCCAACTCCGACGCGATCGCCAACGGACCAACCGATGACGGAGGAGCCGATAGCGTCAATTACGCCGACAACTTCGTGGCCGGGAACTTGCGGATATTTCAGGCCGGGCCAGTGGCCTTCCTTGACGAGCGAATCGCTGTGACAGACTCCGCAAGCATGGACTTTGATGCGGACATCTCGCGGACCGGGCTCGGGGATATCACGTTCTACAAGTTCAAATGGGCCAGTGGGCCGGGAAATTTGGACTGCGCGCATCTTTTTTGCGGACGTCGGCATAAGTTCCTCCGGAATTAGTTGCGCAAATATAGATGTTCTGAAGCAGCACGAGGTCACATGAATTTGGTTCGCGTGATCCAGCGAATCCACTTTCGCCCGTTTTTATTTGGGTGTAGGTTAACGGCGGGAGAGCGCATGGCAAATTATTCTGAGAAGATTTCGGCGGGACATTTGGAGTTGAGTACCACTGCCGGAGGGAATGCGATCGTCGTGAAGTGCTCTGGACGATTGACGGCCGAAAATTCGGGAGCTTTGAAGAGCCATGTGCGCAGCATGATTCCGCATGAGAAGCGGATTATTTTGGATTTGACGGATTTGGCTTCGATGGATAGTTCCGGGTTGGGGACGGTTGTGGGGCTTTATGTTTCGGCGCGCCAGGCGAAGTGTGAATTGCAGTTGGTGAATTTGAGTAAGAGGGTGCGGGAGTTGCTTGGGTTAAGCAATTTGTTGGGAGTGTTTGAGGATTGCGGGAAGTATGGCGCGGGGAGAATGTAGAAGAGCGGAGACTCGATATGTCGTTAGTCAAAAGGGGTGAATGATTATGAGCAAGATGAAAATTGCGATGACCGCGATTTTAGCTGCGTGTGGGATTGCGGCGATGGGCGGAGTGTTGATGGCGCGACCTGCAGGAGCGGACGTCAAGATTGTTATGGATCGGAATTCTGGAGCGGAAGCTTCGAGGGCGTTTCGGTTTGCGGAAGTGCCGTCGCCGGTGAAGGATGATGCGGCGGCGAAGGCGTCGTTGATGATTGTGGATGGAGAGATTGACGGGAATAGCGCGGCGCTGAGCGTGTTGACCGACGGAATGCTGCCCAGCGAAGAAGATGAACCCGACGCGAATTTCTTTTTTGAGCAGGGAACATGGGGCGGTCGATTCCGGATGGATTTTGGGAATGCGATTGAAATTGCGCAGGTGAATACTTATTCGTGGCATCCGAACACGCGCGGGCCACAAGTATATAAGGTCTACGGGAGTGACGCGACCGGCGCGAATTTTAATGGAACGCCGAAAGCGAATATTGATCCGGTAAGCTGCGGATGGAAGTTGATCGCCAGCGTGGATACTCGGACGCAGTATGGAGAAAACGGCGGGCAGTATGGAGTGAGTGTAAGCGGAGCCGCGGGAAGTTTGGGGAAGTTCAAGTATTTATTGTTTTCGGTTTTTCAGACGGAAGTGGATGACGAATTTGGGAATACGTTTTATAGCGAGATTGATGTGATTGCGAAGAAGTGAAGCGTCAAGAACGCTGAAGGCGGGCGAACAAAACCTTCGCCGCTCGCGAATTGAGCGGGCGCGAGTGGCCGTAAAATTAAATTTTGGTTG
>DASYNR010000045.1:0-1691 GCA_036008485.1 Candidatus Acidiferrales bacterium
TGTGACCCACGCGGATTCGTCGGATGCAAGATACGCGGCGAGATGCGCGATTTCGATCGGAGTTCCGGCGCGTCCCATGGGAATTAGGCTGACGCGCTGGCGGCGCGCTTCTTCAGGATTCTGCGCGTTGGCGAAAAGCTGTGTGGCGATTTCAGTTTCCACCAGCGAAGGACAAATGCAATTCACGCGAATATTTTCGTGCGCGTGATCGAGAGCCATCGCGCGAGTGAGCATGGTAACTCCGCCCTTGGATGCGGCATAGGCGACGCGCTGCTTGCTGCCGACGACGCCGTAAATGGAGCCGATATTTATGATCGAACCGCCGTTCGCTTGACGCAGAAATTGCAACGCTGCGCGAGAAACGAGGAATGTGCCTTTCAAGTTGATGTCGATCATCATGTCCCAGTTGGCGTCGGTGGTTTGTTCGGCGTTGCCGGGAACGACTACGCCTGCGTTGTTTACGATGGTAGTGATTGAGCCGAAACGCTTGGCGCCGGTTTCCAACGCGATGGAAATTTGCGCGGAACTGGTGACATCACATTGCAGGGCGATGGCTTCACCGCCGGAATTATTTATTTTGGTTAGGGCGGAGTCGAGCGGCTGAGCGCGGCGTCCAGTCAAAATGACTTTGGCGCCTTGCAGCGCAAAAAGTTCGGCGCAGGCGCGGCCGATGCCGCTACCGGCTCCTGTGATGAATGCAACTTTACCTGCGAGGCGTGTCACCTGAAGCCCTCCTGCGGCGTCTAATGTACACTCACGAAGTCGGAATCAGAAATTGAGCAGAGCATCTTATTTTGTAGCGGCACAAACCATTTTGGACGGAGCGCGATGCGAATCGGGATCACCTGTTATCCAACGTACGGCGGATCGGGAGTGGTGGCAACCGAGCTGGGCATTGAACTTGCTGCGCGCGGCCACGAGATTCATTTTATAAGTTACGCGCCGCCGATTCGGATGCCGTCCGGCGCGGAGCGAATATTTTTTCACGAAGTGGAAGTAACGACATATCCGCTGTTCGATCATCCGCCGTATACGTTGGCGCTGGCGTCGAAAATGTCTGAGGTGGCGGAGTCTGCGCGACTGGATTTGTTGCACGTTCACTATGCGATTCCGCATTCGGTGAGCGCTTACTTGGCGCGGGCGATGACGGCTCCGTTGAAATTGCCTTTTATTACCACGCTGCATGGAACGGACATCACGCTGGTTGGAAGTAACCGCAGTTATTTGCCGATTACGAAATTTTCGATTGAGCAGAGCGATGGCGTCACGGCGATTTCACACTATTTGAAGGCGCGGACGATTGAAGAATTTCAGACGCGGAATAATATCGAAGTGATTCCGAATTTCGTGAATTGTGATTTGTATCATCGGAACGAAGACCCGAACTTGCGGGCGTGTTGGGCGCCGAATGGCGAGCCGATTGTGATGCATCTATCGAATTTCCGTCCGGTGAAACGAGTGACGGATGTGATTGAGATTTTCGCGCTGGTGCGCGAAAAAATGCCGGCGAAGCTGGTGATGATTGGGGACGGGCCGGAGCGCGGATCGGCAGAGTGGTTGGTGCGTCAGAAGAAATTGACGGACGATGTGCATTTTCTAGGCAAGCAGGATCAGGTACAGGAAAAATTGGGACTGGCGGATTTGTTTTTGCTGCCCTCGGATACGGAATCATTTGGATTGGCGGCGCTGGA
>DASYNR010000046.1:0-5465 GCA_036008485.1 Candidatus Acidiferrales bacterium
GGCGTCATCGGTGGCGCGGGACAGGAGAAACTTTACGGTGTCGGCGAGCCGGACGAGGTGTTGCTCCAGAGGCGGGGTGAGAGCGTCGAGCCAGTGGCGGCTGGATATGTAATATTCCATCGCCTCTGAGGGCGGGACGTCTTCGATGCGGAGGGGGAGAATTGGCACGCCGCGGCTGACGGCGCGTTCGACTTCCCGCAGGACTTGAGGCGACCGATTGGCGCCGGAGGAAAAGACGAGGACCATGACTCGGCTTTCGTGCAGTGCGCGAACGAGCGAGGCGGCATATTCTTCGCCGGGGAACACATCCCGAGGAGCTATCCAACAGCGCATTCCGCGGGATTCGAGCGCGGCGCAGGCGGCGTCCGCAGTGGGCTTGTCGTGCGAGGAATAGCTGATGAATACGTCGTGGGCCATGATTGGTGTTTTTCCCGGCAAACGAGAGCCTAATATAATCCTTACGAATTGGATATGCCATCTTAACGGCGGACGCTGTATTTCTAGAGCAGAATCCGAACACAATCGAGAGCGAGCCGGCCGCGACGCAGACGAGGTTTTGCAAAGCGAGGCGGCGGAGTATAGATTTAAGCATCGATCAATATTGGTGCGCGTGGGGCGAAACTGCTTTCGTCGTAGTGCGTACTTAAGGTTGCATAGTCAGAGGGTTGAAACGTGATGAGAGAGAGCTTTGTGTATGCCGTGCTGCTGATGGTGATTTGCGGCGGAATTTATTTGGTAACGGAAGCCATGGATTTGATTAATCAGCCGAGCGATTTGAAAGTGGCTGGCGGCGTTGGCGTGATTATTGTGGTGCTGGTGCTATTTCCCGCGGCGATGCGATGGATCTGGCATCACAAAACGACTCCGCATGGGCGGCCGATTGTGGTGAAGGCGCGGCCAATTTCAGTGGACGAAGAACGAACTGCGTCGAACGAGAAAGAAAAAGAATAGGAGAACAGAGATGGTCCGTAAATATCGATGGGTGGCAATTCCGGTACTGATCGTTTTGTTTTTTGCGGGATGTGCGACGCGGATTGGTCCGGGACGCGTAGGGATTAAAGTAGATCTGGCGGGATCGCAGCGCGGAGTGGAGGAGTTGCCGATCCGCACGGGATGGGTGTTCTACAGTTTCCTTTCGTCGACGATTGTGGAATATCCGACGTCGGTGCAAACGGCGAAGTGGACGCGCGATCCGAACGAGGGATCGCCGAACAACGAAGAAATGTCATTCAACACGAAAGACGGGCTGACGGTGTATGGCGACCTTTCGGTTTCCTATCATTTGGATTCGAGCAAGGTTCCGGCGTTCTATGTGAAATTCCGGAATGACGACATCAATCAATTCACGCACGGATTTTTGCGCAACGTGGCGCGTGACGCGATTAACCGGACGGGTTCGCAATACACAGTGCAGGAAGTGATGGGCGAGAAAAAATCCGAATTGGAAATGAACTCGAGAGCGGAGTTGCAGAAACAGGTGGGCGACATCGGAGTGGTGATCGATCAATTTGGATTTATCGGATCGCCGAGGCCGCCGCAATCGGTGATTGATGCGATTAACGCGAAAGTGCAGGCGCAGCAGATTGCGGTGCAAAAACAAAATGAGCTGGTGCAGTCACAGGCTGACGCGGCGAAATTAGTAGCAGCGGCGGAAGGTCAGGCAAAGGCGCAAGTTGCGGTGGCGAATGGCGAAGCGGAGTCGAATCGTGTCCGCGCGGCGTCGATCAGCCAGAACATTATTGAGTGGCAGAAACTGGCGGTGACGGACCGTTGGATTGCGAAGTGGAATGGTCAAGTGCCGCAGGTGCAGACGGGCGCGAACGGGCCGGGAATGCTTTTGGATATTACGCCGAAGAAGTGAACGCGAAGTTGAATTGAAAATTGACACGCGCGCTCGCGAAAATTTTTGCGAGCGCGCGTTGTTGGATAATTCCAGAGCAAATCCAGCATGAATCAAGTGATACGAGTTTCGGGGATCCGCAAAACTTACGGCCGAACGGTCGCGGTGGACGAAGTGTCTTTTGAAGTGAATGAGGGGGAAATTTTTGGATTGATTGGGCCGAACGGAGCGGGGAAAACGACGACGATGGAGTGCGTCGAAGGCGTGAGGAAGCCGGACCGCGGAAATATTTTGGTGCTGGGACTGGATCCGTTTCGCGATGTTTACAAATTGCAGGAGCGAATTGGAGTGCAGTTGCAGCAGGCGCAATTGCAGAAGCGGATTAAAGTTTGGGAGGCGGTGGATCTGTGGGCGTCACTTTATAAAAAGAAAGCGGTGGACGCGGAACGTCTTCTTGAACAACTTGGTTTGGCGGATAAGCGCGAAGCATGGTTCATGAATCTTTCTGGCGGACAGAAGCAGCGATTGTTTATTGCGCTGGCGTTGATTAATGATCCGGAAGTAGTTTTTCTGGACGAGCTGACGACGGGACTAGATCCGCAGGCGCGCCGAGCGATTTGGGAATTGGTACGGCAGATTCGCGAGCGCGGCAAAACGGTATTTCTGACGACTCATTTAATGGAAGAAGCGGAGAAGCTGTGCGACCGCGTGGCGATCATCGAGCACGGAAAAATTATAGATGTGGATACGCCGGAAAGACTTGTGAATAAGCACTGTCCGGAGCGGACTGTTGTCCTGGTTACGGACGATGCGAATGCTGAAGAGCGTTTTCGGGCGATTCCGGGAGTGGAGTCTGTGATTGCCGGCGCGGATTCGCGATTTACGATACTTGGGCGCGGTGATGATTTGGTGAGCGCGGTGATTCGCTGTCTTTCAGAGAATCGAATTCGCGTGACGGATTTCCGGACGATATTGCCGAGTCTTGAAGATGTGTTTTTGAAATTGACCGGGCATTCGATTCGAGAGTAGACGCGATTGATGGTGAAGACACAATCATGATGATGCGCGGACTTTGGAAATTGACATGGATCGAGATCAAAGTATTTCTGCGCGAACCGATGGGCGCGTTCGGGACGATTGTATTTCCCGTAATAATTTTTCTGGTGGTGGGCCGAGTTGTCGGCGGGCGAATGCCGCCGTCTTCTGTTGCGATGAGCGGATTTATTCAAGTGGGCTTGCCGACTATTGTGTCGCTGCTGATTGTAATTAGCGCCGTGCTTTCGCTGGTGACAATTATTTCGATTTATCGTGAAGGCGGAATTCTGAAACGATTGCGCGCCACGCCGTTGCGTCCGTATACGATTCTTACCGCACAAGTCGTGGTGAAGCTGGCGCTTTCGGCGGCTACGCTTTTGCTGATGGTGGCGGCGGGTAAACGATATTATCCGGTGGGACTGCACGTTCCGCTGCTGTCATTCACTGTTGCGCTGCTGATCGGGACGTTGAGCATTCTTTCGATTGGATTTCTGATTGCGAGCATTGTTCCCACGGCGCGATTTGCGCAACCGATTGGCGCGGCGATTTTGTATCCGATGCTGGGAATTTCGGGATTGTTCGTGCCGGTTGCGTCGATGCCGGTGGGACTTCGCGCGGTAGCGCAAGTGCTGCCGACGACGTATGCGGTGTCACTGCTCGGTGGAATTTGGAGAGGCGACGCTTGGTCGGCGCATTTGTGGGATGTGGCGGCGTTGGCGATAGGATTTATTGTTTGCACGGCGATTTCGGCGAAGGTTTTTCGGTGGGAGTAGCAGGCGTTGCTTATTTGGCTGGTCTCTCATGGCATGCGTTCTGCGCCAAGAGCCATTGCGACGCGGCGCGGACGACGGGATCGTTGGTCGAGATTGTTGCCTCGGATAAGATTTCTTCATCGGGGCTGATTCCAGATGGATACTCATTTCCGTTTCTGTCGAGCATAGTGCCGATCACTAAATAAATTTGCGCTCCATCGGCCAAGTCGTAGGGAAATGTTGCGGTTGCGGCGCCAAAAGTTGTCTCGCCAAAGAAATGAGTGTCCGGCCGGCCGCGAAACGCGATGGCTATGCCCTCCGCGGAACTTCCGGTTTCGCGATCGATCATGACGGCTACAGGTGGCGCGCCATTCAGTACGACAGGTGCGGAATTGCTTTTCGCGTAGACGATGTCTTGCCCGTTGGTACGCTGTCCCGCTGCGCCGTCTGTGTAAAACTCCGGAGTTTTCAGAAGATCATGATCGAGGCTTTCGCGCACCATGCCTTCGCCGAGCAAGGGGCCGATTCCCGCCATCATCGCCCAAATATTTCCTCCTCCGTTACCGCGCAGGTCCACGATCCATCCGCACGGGTGGTGTGCAACCAATCCGGAAATCACGGTTTGGATTGATGTCGCAAAGTCGTCCAAGTCTTTACGGTTCGGGCTTGCGAACGAAGGCACGACGACGAGAGCCAGCGGACTGGTCGGCGTCGGAACCATTCCACCTTCGGGCACGCGGCGAGTCCGAAATGGCGATGGGTAAGGAAAGCTCTGTTTTCGAGCGGGCGGTTTGGGCATCGCCGAAGGGTTCGCGAGGGTGGGCTTTCGCGTTGACTCCGCTTGCGTCAACGCCGGCGTCAATTGCAGGTAGCTGTGACGGTCGCCCAAGCTCGCCAGCGCAAAGCGAATTGCCGGATATGTGTCAACGCTGGTTTGCGCTCCTGCTGCTTGCGCGAAAGTGTCGCGTTTCAGTTGCTCCCAATTTATCTTGTCGCGATGCAGGAAATTTTCGTGCATGATTTTTATCGCCGCATCCAGATAAGTTGTTGCGTCGGGAGAAATTCCCGCGACGGTTTGAGCGTGACTTGGCGCGATTGAAGTCACCGCGAGGAGTAGGGTTGCCAGGATAATTGCCAATTTTCTTCGTCCTGAGAGGACTTGTTTAGGGAGAAATACGATGCGTTCGTTCACAATGCGGTCCTCTTTTACTAACACGAAAACAGAATTCATAGCAGCGGCTTGTTAGACGTCGATATGGGAAGACGGTTAGTGTTCAAGATCGGGGCGCTTTCGACGTGGGCTTCGGAGTCGACGATTTGGAGAGGCGACGCGTAGTCGGCGTATTTGTGGGAGGTGGCGGCGCTGGCGAAGGTTTTTCGGTGGGAGTAGAAGTAGTCGCGAACCGGACCTGAAGGAAAACCCCTCAACAGTAAAATGCCTCGTGAAATATTCTTGGAGTGTCGCGCGTATTTACATTTAGCGGCGAAGCTCGGCTGTGCGCTGGTGCCGGTGGAGTGACAATTCAAGCGAACGTAGAAATTGGAGGGAAAAATCCTGATATTGGTTACCACGCACACCATCGAAAAGGTGGCGTACAACGTCCTGCTGGTAGCGTTCATGTTTTACGTTCTGATTCAGGTGCGGAAGCCGGATCGGTGGGCCGGTCGTTTATTTACATGGATCATGAACATGTCTCATTCCCCGCTTACAGACTGGGGATTGACTTACGTTCAGATCGAAGAGAACTTCACGATTTTAGATGTGGGTTGCGGCGGCGGACGGACGATTGAGAAGTTGGCAGCATTTGCGTCGCACGGAATGGTCTACGGTGTGGATT
>DASYNR010000047.1:0-10105 GCA_036008485.1 Candidatus Acidiferrales bacterium
CGCGCCGACGATTTCGCTCTCACATTAAATGGCCATCCCGCCCATCTCAGCGATTTCCGCGGAAAAGTTGTCGTCCTGAATTTCTGGGCTTCGTGGTGTCCGCCCTGCGTGGCCGAAATCGGCTCGCTCGTGGCTCTGCAAAATAAAATTGCGTCCCATGGAGGTACTGTCCTCGGCGTCAGCGTTGACGAAGATTCCGCCGCCTACGAAAAATTTCTAGCCGAGCACAACGTTCCCTTCCCCAATTTCCGCGACCCCACCAAAAAAATCTCAGAAAATTACGGCACCAGCTTATATCCAGAAACTTACATCATCGACGCCGACGGAAAAATCGTACGCAAAATCAGCGGCCAGCAAGACTGGGACAGCCCCGAAATCGTAACTTATATCGAGTCCCTACTTCCCAACGGAAAATAATCTCGTCTGCCTTTTCCTAATCTTCGTAACAGGGCACGACTTCAGTCGTGCCGCGGAGATCAGAGAAAAGGGGTTTTAACCCCTGCTCGCCTCAAGCCTAATTCCCCGACGGCCTCTCCACATGATCAATCACAACAATCTCAATCGGCGCCTTTCCCGATTCCAATTTCAATCCAAGCTGTTCCTCCAACGCTACAAACAGTGATGGCGCCCCCGGAGCATCCGGAATATTCGGCGCTGCTCCCGGAACCGCCGCCGAAACATTTTCCGGTGCGTACGTCAGAGTGAAATCATATTTTCCGGTAAGACCTGTCTTGTCCACGACCGGCCGCTCCGGCGATTCCAGCCGAAGCTGATTCACGAGCGACGAGATCGCCACCGCCTGCGCCGTCAACGTGTGCGAAGTAGGACCCATTCTCACCATGGTCGCGCCCGCGCCGCCGCCACCGTTCGGATATTTAATTCCGTTTTGATAAGTGTCGCCGGGTTTTGCTTCGTGGAGTTTTGAACCGTTCTTCGCGACGACCAGCGAATAAACTTGAAACACTTTGCTTTCGCGATGAAACGTCAGTTGGAAGCGCTCCGCCAAGACCGTCTGAAGCATCCGCTGCCGTGCAATCTTTTGATCATCTGGATTCAGCTTCTGAAGCGCCTCCACCACAGATGTATCCATCTTCGCGTCAATATCAAATCGTTCGGAGGTGATCCAGCCCGGAGCTCCCGTCAACTGGAAATCCTGGAATCCGAACGCGCGCAAAACCAAAAACTGCAGCGGGACATTTGTTCCGGTGAACCCGTCGGGCGCATTCTGCCAATTCCCGCCATTGCTCGATCTGTTCGGCTTAATCGAAACAACTTCGTACCGAAACTCCGTCGCATTTGCGGCCGCACTCTGTGCTTGCGCTGCGGCGAAGCTCGGTGACGCGCCCATCAAACTAAAAACGAACGCGCTAGCGACAAGGAGAAATGCGCTGACACTCACCAACGCCGCCGCGCGTCTTCGACGCAGATCAATAACTCCCGGCATGTCGGAAACCTCTCGGCCGAACACGTCGCACTTCTTACTTGGCGTTCACCAAACTTCTCGACTTGCTGTACCCAAAATAAATCACCAATCCAATCGCCATCCAAATCACCAACCGTAACCAATTACTCCAGCCCAGCCCATACATCATCGCGACATTCACTGCGATTCCTAACAGCGGGAAAAGCGGCACCAGCGGAGTCCTAAACGGCCGCGGCGTATCGGGATGCGTCTTCCTCATAATAATGATCCCAACGCACACAATCACGAACGCGAACAAAGTCCCAATGCTCGTCATTTTTCCAACCACGCTGATCGGCACGAACGCCGCAAAACACGAAACAAAAATCATCAGCATCAAATTGCACTTCCAAGGAGTGCGAAATTTTGGATGCACATCCCGAAATGCTTTCGGCAGCAACCTATCGTTCGCCATCGAAAAAAGCACACGAGACTGTCCCAATAACATCACCAGCATCACCGATGTAAGTCCGGCCAGCACGGCCAGGTTCATGCAAATCGTCAGCCATCGATGTGGAATCTGCTCCAGCGCGAGCGAAAGAGGCGCCGCAACATTTAGCTTGTGGTAGTCGACCATACCGGTCAGAACGTGCGTGTAAAGAATGAAAAGCACTGTGCACACCAGCAGAGATCCAATAATTCCAATCGGCATATCTCGCTTCGGAATTTTCGCTTCCTGTGCCGCCGTCGAAACCGCGTCAAATCCGATATACGCGAAAAAAATCACTCCAGCTCCTGCCAGCAAACCGCTATAACCAAAATCGCCAAAGTTGCCGGTAGTGTTCGGCGGAATCAAGGGAGTCAAATTCGCCGGATGAATGTACGACCATCCAATCGCGATGAACACCAAAATCACGCTGACCTTCAGAACCACAATAATATTATTCACGCCAGCGGACTCGCGAATTCCAATCATCAGCACGACAGAAATCAGAACCACAACAATCACCGCCGGAAGATTAATAATTCCGTACACCGTCGAACCATCCGGCAAAACGGACGATTGGAACGGCGACGCAAGCAACTTCGCCGGCAAATCAATTCCCAAACTATGCAAAAACGCCACCAATGTTTGCGACCATCCAATCGAAACTGTGGCCGCGCCCACCGAGTATTCCAAAATTAAATCCCATCCGATAATCCACGCGATCAGTTCGCCCATCGTCGCGTACGCGTACGTGTAGGCGCTACCCGCGATCGGGATCATCGTGGAAAATTCGCTATAGCATAGCCCCGCGAAAACACATCCGATCGCCGCCAGCACAAAAGAAATCACCAGTCCCGGCCCGGCGTTCGTTGCCGCCGCCACGCCGGTCAAAGTAAATATTCCGGCACCGATAATTCCGCCCACTCCCAGCGAAATCAGCGAAAGCGGCCCTAACGATCTCCGTAACGTATTATCCGATTCCGATTCCGCCATAATTCGCGTCATCGGCTTGGTAGAAAACAAACTCATGTAGATCCCTCCTGGACTCACAGCCTCGAATCCTCGCACAATATTCCCAGAACAACGCTGAAGGAGCGCTGCTTGCTGCGCGCTCAACCGACATCAGGTCGGAATAACCAGAAAGTAGTTAAGCGAAATTCACTGTCCGATCTTCAAATCGGATTATTTCTGCCCGCTGTTCGGAAAAACCCAAGTCATCACATATCGCCGCAACACATCGCGATGGTCCGCCAAATACGCCGGATAGTCCTGCATGATTCCCTGATCCGCTCGCGCGAAGAAAACGAATGCTTCCAGAACTCCATCCTTATCCAACCTCATCAGCGTCGCCAACGACGGATCCAGATCTTTCGCGTTCACGTCAAGTTCACTGATCGCCACGCGCAATGCGTTCGCTTCCTCCGGCAAATTATTCCGAACGCTTTTTTGGTCTGGATGCGACGCAAAATACGTTTTCGCCCAGAGCATTCGCGCGCCGGCATATTTCGTCCACGCCATAAAAGTGGGATTGTTCAGCAACTCTGGGTTGAAGGAAGCGCCATAGCTTTTCCCGTCCGGCATAGGTTTGAATGGAATCTTCAAAGGACTCGCGTTGTTCATCGCGCCCGCTAGCACCGTCATCACATATCCATCGCCATCCGGCGCAATGGTAATCGGAATTTTCACCACCGGCTGCGCCAAATTTATGTTCTGCCCCTTCGCCCAATTCACCAGCGCAGAAACTGTCAGTCGACTGGCCGGCTGCGTGACATATGCCTCAACAAACTTGTCTCGCGCGTCCTGCACTTTCCCGAGCTTCATTAAATCGTCAGCCCAATAGCGATAAGCAGTTTCCGCATTGGGATTAATCGCCACCGCTTTGGCGAACCATTCCTGAGCCTCCTCCTGTTTTCCTGGCGTCTTGTAGTAACAGTCTCCGATATTAACGGCTGCGAGATACAATTTCGGATCAGCCGCCAACGCTTTCTTGTACAACTCGATGGACGCGGCCATATCGCCCTTCAGGTACACAATCTCCGCGTCATGCATCACACTATCTGCTTCAACGTTGTCAGAATAATGCGAGTAAGGAGGCGTGCCATTCGCAAGATTATTGATGTACAGATTCGTCAGCGCCGTGCGATCGCCAAGTTCCCGCGCGCGCAACAACGCCGTTTTCGCACGGTCGGCCAAATCCTTCCGCTGCTGGTCGTCTCGCGTATTGCTCATTCTGCTGTAAAGCAAGAATCCCAGGCGCGAAAACACAACCCAATCGGCGTTGCTGTCCGTCGCTAACTGCTCGTAGAGCGGCTCGGATTCCTCCATTTTGTTCTGCGCAAATAGAGCGTCCGCTTGCTGTTTTTTCGTGGCGAAGTCAGAGGTTGCTTGCCGTGCAAACGCGGAAGCGGCACTGAACGCGAAAATAAAAAGCAGCGCGCCGCAAATCGTACTCAAACGAACGCGAGTTATGACGGAAGACATGTGGCGGATACTAGCAAATCCCGCAAAATATCCCTAAGCGAATTTAGCGTCACACCTTTAACACAATTTTTCCAAACTGCTCGCGGAGTTCCAGCAACTCATGCGCTCGTGCACACTCCGCCAACGGCATCACGCGGTCAATAATCGGACGCAATTTCCCATCGATCACCAATTTCAAAACCGTGTACAACTCCGAGCGACTTCCCATAAATGATCCCAGCAAAGACAAATTCCGGCTATACAAATATCGCAAATCAAATTTCCCGTTGTATCCAGTCGTCGCTCCGCAAGTCACCAGGCGTCCGTTCTGCGCCAGACACAAAACACTTTTTTCCCAAGTCGCTTCGCCGACGTGCTCGATAACAACATCCACGCCGCGCTTTCCCGTCGACCTCTTCACTTCTTCTAGAATATCTTTCTGCGAATGATTGATCACTTCATCCGCGCCCAACTCGCGCGCCCTCGCCAATTTTGCATCCGTACTCGCGGTAGCAATCACTCGAGCACCAGCTAATTTCGCAATCTGAATTGCAACAGAACCAACCCCGCTTCCCGCGGCAAGCACCAACACATCATCTCCCGGTTGAACTTGCGCGCGCGTAATCAACATGTGCCACGCGGTAAGAAAAACCACAGGAATAGCAGCTGCTTCTTCAAATTTCATCGTGGAAGGAATCGGAACAATATTCGCCGACGGAGATTTCACATATTCCGCGCAACCACCATCCGCCAAATATCCGAACAAAGTATATTTTCGGCAGCGATTGTCCGCACCGGCCGCGCACGCCACGCAATGTCCGCAACTCAATCCCGGCGCCAACAAAACGCGCTCGCCAACCTTCACATCCGAAACTAAATTCCCAACTTCCGCAACTTCTCCAGCAATATCGCTTCCCGGGATATGCGGAAACTGGAACTTAGTTCCCGGCAGTCCGCGCCGCACCCACAAATCCAAATGATTCAGCGCGCACGCTCGCACTCGCACCAGAACTTCGTTCGCCGCAATCACCGGAGTCGGCGCATCGACATACTTCAAAACATCCGGCCCGCCGTGTTCGTTGAACACAATCGCTTTCATCTCAGAGCTCCGCTTTCAACTCAACTTCTTTCCGAGGCGTACGCTAACATCGCCGCGCGGACGATGTCCACTCAACCAATTGTCACTTAGCCTGAAAATACTGTACCGTTTAAGTGTGGAACACACGTTCGATTGTCCATACTGCGGCGAAGAAATCTCAATGGTCCTCGACACTTCCGTCCCGCGCCAAACTTACGTCGAAGACTGCGAAGTTTGCTGCCATCCGATAGAAATAACTTTCACCGTCGAAGATGATTCCCTTTCCGAGTTCAGCGCCAAGACCCTCGAATAATTTCTCTTTCCCGCTGCATCAAAATCCCATCTGTGCGCGTTGACAGTGATGGTTCTGGGCCGTAATCTTTGGGGCAAGGTATTTGGCAGCTTTTCTATGGATATATTTGAAGAGATCGTGAAACTTCGCCGCACCGGAAAACGTGGCGCGCTTGCAACCATCGTTCACACCAACGGTTCGATTCCGAGCTACGAAAGTTCGCGAATGCTGGTGCGTGAAGACGGTACAATCGCCGGAACAATTGGCGGAGGCTGCGTGGAAGCCGATGTTTGGGCTGCGGCGCGCGAAGTGATGCGTTTGGAAGCGCCGCGAAAAATGATTTTTAATTTGAATCACGAAGCGAGCTACGATAATGGCCTGATCTGCGGCGGCACGCTGGAGATTTTTGTGGAGCCAATTTTACCGCAACCAGTTCTTTATATTTTTGGCGGAGGCCACGTCTCCATGGCGCTGGCGCAATCCGCGCATACGGCTGGCTTCGCGATCGGAATCGTTGACGACCGCGAAACTTTCGCCAACTCCGAACGATTTCCGATGGCGCATGAAATCTACACAACTTACGAAGACGCATTCGAGAAACTAAAGCCGAACGCATCCAGTTATCTTGTCATCGTAACGCGCGGACATCGCGATGACATGCGAGTCCTCGGATGGGCCGCGAAAACTGACGCGCGCTACATCGGCATGATCGGCAGCAAACGCAAAGTGCTCAGCGTTTACGAAGCGCTCGAGCGCGAAGGCATCGCCATCGAACAACTCGCACGCGTTCATGCTCCGGTCGGACTGGAAATCGGCGCTCTCACTCCGGAAGAAATCGCCATCAGCATCACCGCGGAATTAATCGCGGTTCGCCGTCACGCTGTTGGACAATCGCACAAAGCAGTACAACTTGCGCGAGCCTCGTTCACGGCGGAAGGCTGATCTGCAAATGCTCACCGCCGTAATTCTCGCAGCCGGAGAATCGAAGCGGATGGGCTCGCCCAAAGCGCTGCTGCCTTATAACGACAAGACATTTCTGGAACATCTTCTCGATATCACTCGTCATCCGAAAATCGGCTCGCAAATCATTGTGCTCGGCGCGGGCGCGGAAGCAATCAGCAAACACGTTGGACTGAATCCGGAAATGACGGTGATAAATCCCGACTGGGAATCCGGCCAACTTTCTTCCATTAAGACCGCGGTGAAAAACATTGGCTCAAAACAAACGGATGGAGTTTTGCTTTGCCTGATTGATCATCCGCTGATCACTTCCTCGTTAGTGCATGAACTCGTCGAAACATTTCATCGCACCGGAAAAGCGATTGTCGTTCCGACATTTCACGGCAAACGCGGACATCCCGTAATTTTCGCGTCCAAATTATTTCCGGAGCTTCTCGCGGCGCCGGACGAAACTGGAGCGCGCTCGGTTGTTTGGAAACACGCGAGCGAAGTTCACGAAGTTCCGACCGGCGAAGAAGGCATCATTCTAAATCTGAACGATCCGGAAACATTTCGCAGCGCAACCGCCAGAAATTAATTCCCGACGTCGTTCATCAATTCACTTACTTTATTTTTTCCAGCAAACTTGAAATCGCATCGCACGCTAGTTGCGCGGCGTGAAATGTTGCGGGCGGAAGTACGCCGAGAGAGTCGGAAATTTCCTCCGGAGTGATTTTCGCAATTTCCGCCGGCGATGCGTTTTGCATTTTTTCCGCTAGGACTGAGCCGCAGGCGATGGATGTGACGCATCCGCGCGCTAAAAATTTCGCTTCGGCGATACGGCCGTCTTTTATGCGCGCGGAGAGGCGCATGGTGTCTCCGCAGACGGGATTGGCGACCTCTACATTCGCGTCGGCGTTTTCCAATTCGCCGGCGTGGCGCGGATTTTTGAAATGTTCGAGAACCGAAACGCTGTACATGCTTTGATCAACCGCTTTTTGAGGTGCGCTCATGCTGGATTCCTTATTGTCCGGTGATTTTTGCCCAGCGTAATTGCTGGGCCATAATGTCCCGCGGATAGCTGATGATTACGTTATCCACTTTGCCGTCGCTATCCTTGTGCAAATCCAGATTCGGATAAATTCCGACTGAATATGTTGGGAGATTTAGTTTTTTGAAACGCGCCACGACTTGATCGCGCCAGTCCGTGTTGAAATGAATTCCATATTTTGTGATCAGCGCTTTCGCGGCGTCGTAATCCCCTTCCGCTTTGATGCGCATCAACTCGGCCAGCAACATGCCGACGCCTTCGCGCATTTTCGCGTAGTCCTTCACGACCATATATTCTTTTCCGTCGCGCTCGACAGGTTCAATCGCGCCGGTTTTATCGCGAATATAATTTACGATGAGCTGAGTCCCGCGGCGATGATCTTCTTCGATGGAATCTCCGGTGGGAACTTCGCGAAGTTGCACAAGCGCCGCGCGGGCTTCGTTATCATACGCAGCTTTGGCGACGTCCTGATTCGGCATCACGCCCATGTCGATCAATTTCGGATCCCAGAAATTCCAGAGAGCCATCAGATCGGCGCGAGTTTCTTCGAGCGTAGAATAATATTCCTTGATGTAGGAAGCAGGCTCTTTACTTAATTTCGGGCTGAGGCGGCCAGAGCCGTGGCCGATTACTTCGTGCATCGCCGTCATCAGATTCGCGGAAAGCGCGCCATATTCGCGCGCGCGATCCTTTTCTTCTTGGGAATAGGCGTATTCCTGAACCACCTTTTGTCCAGCCGCTTCAGCCAGAGCGCGAATCGAACTGGTGAAAACAAAACTCTTCGAGCCATATTTCTGGTGAATTTCCGCTTCGTTGGGAAGATTGTCACCAATCGTGTTCACTTCAAAATCGCCGGTCTCGACCAGCGCTTCAACCGCGTTCACGATCGGCGGATTGGGATTTGGGTTCTTATATTGTGGATCCCAGGGCGCGCGCTGCTCAAAATATCCGGCGTTGGATGCGAATTGCTTCATCATCTGATTCAGTTTTTCGTCCACGATGGTGACGAAGCCCTGGATTGCGCCCTTTTGTCCGCGCGCATCTTTGTAAATTTCCACGAAGCCGTTTGAAAAATCAGGATTCGTTTTGTCGCCAACCCAGTCGGCGCCGGTTTGCAGCCAATCTTTTGGATCGCCCGTTTGGTAATAGCGGATCAAATCGGAAATCACTTTTTTCTGTGACGCGGGGGCGTATGGCAGCGCGCGTGAAAGATATGTGTTCGCGGCGGACAACTGTTTGGCGTAAAGGCCGGGCAATTCCTTTCCGTCCGGAGTTCCCGCGCGATAAATTTCTTCGGTCAGCTTGTTGCCCGTTTTTACCAAACGGGAATTCAGCGAATAGTGCTCCGTGAAATTCTTCAAATCGTTCAGCGTGACGCCTGAATAATAATTGTTGCTGCTGGCCTGCAGCGGATCTTCGCCATTCTTCGGATTTTTCATGGTGAGCATGGGCTGAAAATCCGGATCGAAAATAGTTTTGTCCAAATCGCGCGCTTCTTTTTCGATGGTGTCGGACGCTCCGTTGCGCATGGCTTGCGCGACGGCGGCTTTTAATTCTTCGCGCGTGAAATTCGGCACAAATTTGTGGGAATTAAATGTGTGGTGATTCCCCTGATTGCCCCAGAAAAGCAGAGTGTAGTCCGTGATTTTTTGCAGCACGGCGGGATCGATGCCCGCGGAATTCGTGAGAATGGATTCCAGCAAATGTTTTTCGCGCAGCCCATAAACAGAATTTTGATCGTAAACAATTGGATGGACCGCGACACAGGCCATGTAGAGCCAGTAAGCATCCAACTTTTGATTCAGAGAAAGAGAGTTGAAACTTTCGGCGGTGAGTTGGATGAAACCGGTGTCACCGACTCGGGCGACGAGGCTGGGTTGAGATTGTTGAGTTGGCGATCCTGAATATGGAACCGTCGACGCTGCCGAAAGATTCGCGCTCGTTCCCGAAAAACCGAGAACAGCGGCGAGAGTAAAAGTTGAAATCGCAGATATCGCCCATTTAGTGCCGCGGAGCCGCGATGTCTTTAAGTCGCCGCGGGGCTGCAGCGGATCGCACCCCGTCGGCAAAGACGAAATCTCGCGCTCCGTCGGCAAAGACAACTTCGTTTTTTTCACGTTCTAAATCCTCCACTCGATGCAGGCAGCCAAATTGGGCTGCCGTATTGGTTGCAGTATGGCAATGTGCGGGCAAAGGCGCAATTGGCGCGTGACGAAATGTCGTCAGTGATGTAACCGGTTGCCATAATTGTTGCTAGCCTTGCCCCCCTTCCCGATAAAAACCATCGAGACGCAAAAAACGCGCCCCCCACCCCTACCCCCCTGTTACGCGCATCAGTGTCAAAACAAAGTACTTAGGTAGGGCGTTTCTAGCATCAATATCAAAACAAAGGACTT
>DASYNR010000048.1:0-12284 GCA_036008485.1 Candidatus Acidiferrales bacterium
ATCGCGCCACTTGGCGCGCAAAAACCGGATCCATCCGCGGCGAAATTATCCGCGCCCGCCGCGAATAGTTTGCCAACGACGGTGCCGAATGAATTGACCGCGCCCGACGTGCAAGTTTTTCTGGATGGACTAATTCCGGCACTGCTGGAGCACAACGACGTCGCGGGCGCGGTCGTGATGATTGTGAAGGATGGAAAGGTTTTGTACTCGCACGGCTACGGCTATTCGGATGTGAAGAGCAAAAAACCTGTTTCCGTGGACGACACACTTTTCCGGCCGGGTTCCATTTCAAAATTATTCACATGCACGGCGGTGATGCAGTTGGTCGAGCAAGGGAAATTGGATTTGGATCGTGACGTGAACGACTATTTGGATTTCAAAATTCCAGCGACGTATTCGCAACCAATCACTTTGCGGCGAATCATGACGCACACCTCAGGATTTGAAGAATGGGGCAAAGATCTATTCGTGCCCGCTGCCGCGGATTTGGAACCCATCGGAGAAGTTTTGCCACATCATCTTCCCGCTCGCATTTTCGCGCCCGGAGAAATGCCCGCATATTCCAATTACGCGATGACGATCGCTGGTTACATTGTGCAGCGTGTTTCGGGTGAAAAATTCGAGGACTACATAGCGAATCACATTTACAAGCCGCTGGGAATTATTCACTCAACATTTGTGCAGCCGCTGCCTGCGGATCTGAAGCCGCTGATGTCTTCAGGTTATGCGCTGGCTTCGGGCGGTGCGAAGGATTTTGAATTTGTGAATAGCGCGCCCGCAGGAAGCATGTCCACTTCGGCGGCTGACATTGCAAAATTTATGATCGCGCATTTGCAGGACGGGCGTTACGGCGACACGCAAATTCTTAAACCGGAAACCGCGAAGCTGATGCACTCGCGCGCGTTTGGCCCTGTTGCGGATTTGAATGGAATGGCGCTGGCGTTTTTTCAGGAAAATCAAAATGGGCACACGATTATTGGCCACGGCGGCGACACGGTTTATTTTCACAGTCACCTGCATTTAATTCTGGATGCGAATGTCGGTTTATTTATTTCATTGAACAGCGCCGGGCGCGGTGACGTGGATATACGGGGAACTGTTTTCAAGAAATTTATCGACCGTTATTTTCCGCCGACTCCGCCGCTTCCGGCGGCGATTGCCAGCGCGCCGAACGATGCGCAAATGATTGCCGGGAACTACATTACCAGCCGCAGAGGTGAAACAAATTTTCTAAAAATGAGCGCAATTCTTGGTGAAGCGCAGTTCGTTGCGCATCCAGATGGAATCATTGTGGCTGCGCAGATTCGCGGCCCGAATGGACAACCCCGGCGCTTTCGCGAAATTGCGCCATTGGTGTATCGCGCGGAAGACGGCGAAGCGAAGCTGGGATTTGTGAAACAGAACGATGGACGCTATTACATTTTTACTTCCGGCGCAGCTTCCGGATTTCAGCAAGTACCGTTTACGGAAAGCACCGGCTTTGTTGTGTTTTTGAGAAACTTCGCGTTCGTAATTCTGGGACTGGCGGTTTTATTTTGGCCTTTAGGCTCTCTGATTCGCTGGCACTACAAAATAAAACGAGAAGGAAGCAGTTCGGATCGACGCTGGCAAAATTTTGCCCGCGTCATTTGCATATTTGACTTAGCTGTTACGTTCGGATGGGTGCAGTATTTCGGCGCATCAACTCCAGTTCGCACCGATCAAAGCCTGGACATTTTTTTGAAGCTGCTGCAAATCGCGGGATGGGTTGGAGCCATTGCCACAATATTTGTTTTGGTGAATGCGATTCGTTCCTGGCGCGCGCCGAGTCGTTGGATACTCAGCAAATTCGGAGACACGGTTATGCTGCTGGGTTGCGCGGCATTTATTTGGTTTGCGTGCGTTTGCGGGTTCCTGCACATCGGGACGAGTTTTTAGCGGGCGCGCGTGGAATCCCGTAAGCCGTTTATTAGCACACACTTACACCTCAGATCGCTCTAAGTCCTTTATTAGCATACACTTCGCAAAATGGGTGGGGGGGGGAGGGGCCCTGTTAATTCATCTGATAACCCCCTCCCCCCTGTTTTTGTCATGAATATCAAAACAAAGGACTTAGGTCGCACGAAAATGCTATGAATATCATTCTAAAGGACTTAACTTGAGGAAAGCTCTGCTTATTTCCCTCCGCCGCGCCGTTTTCTGCATGATATTTCCCGTAAGTGAATGAATCAAATTGGGTTAGTGGAATCGACCTGAAAAGCGCGAAAAGGGATCTTGGACCGCTTCTATTGAAAATATATGTCGTATTGCGTTATAGCATGTAACGATATAGACTCTGCTGCGTCTTTGTTAGTGGGAGCGAAAATGGCTGAGTTGAGGGAAGTAGAGCCTTTGTTACCGCTGACCCCGGCGATGTTTCATGTACTGCTGGCGCTGGCGGATGGCGACAAGCACGGATACGCGATCATGAAGGAAGTGGCGCGGTTTACGGGCGGCTCGGTTTCGTTGAGCGCGGGAACGCTTTACGGAATTCTGCGGCGGCTGGATAGCGAAGGAATGGTGGTGGAAAAAGAAGAGCGGCCTGCGCCGGAATTGGATGACGAGCGGCGCCGCTATTACCACCTGACGGAATTCGGAAAGCGAGTAGCGCGTGCGGAAGCGGAACGATTGCGGGACATGCTGACACTGGCGCGGTCGAAAAATTTATTGGCGAGAGTTGAGCCGATTTGAATTTGCAGTTCCAGCGGGAGAAAAAGTTATGAAGCCAGAACCAACTGAGAAGCGGGAACGAAATTCATTCTCGGATCGCGCGTTCCGATTTTTGCTGCGATTTTTCCCGGCTGAGTTTCGCGGAGATTACGGGCGCGAAATGGAAGACGTGTTCCGTCAGCAGCGGCGAGAATCTGCGGAGCGCAAAGTGGGATTGTTCCGTTTGTGGGGAGAAACGATTGCCGGGATTTTCCGGACGGCCCCGGGCGAACACATCGAAATGTTCCGTCAGGATGGCGGATTCGCGCTGCGAATGATGCGGAAGAATAAGGGCTTCACGATATTAGTAGTGTTCATTCTGGCGCTGGGGATCGGAGCGAACACGGCGATTTTCAGCGTGATTAACGGCGTGCTGCTGCGGCCGTTGCCCTACACGGACGGCAATCGTTTGGTCAGTATCGATCAGACGGCGCCGAAATCGGGACAGGGCAGCCAAGCTTTTTCCGTTCACGAAATCGAAGACATTCGTGAGCAGAGTCAGACGCTGGAATCGGTGGTGGAATATCACAACATGCAATTCGATTTGCTGGGCGTGGGCGAGCCACAGCGAATCAACACGGGAGTTGTTTCCGCGAATTTCTTCGATGTGCTGGGAGTGAAGCCGCTGTACGGACGCACGTTTGTGCCGGATGACGAAAAATTGGGCGCGCCGGCGGTGCTGGTGTTCAGCTATGAATATTGGATACGAGTTTACGGCGGCGATCCGAAAATTGTCGGTTCCACTTTTCGCATGAACGACAAGATGCACACGCTTGTCGGAATTCTGCCGGCAATGCCGCAGTATCCCGATGAAAACGATGTGTACATGCCGACTTCGGCGTGCCCGTTTCGCTCCAATCCGAAATTCATCGCGGGCCGCGATCAGCGAATGATGACGGTGTTCGGCAGGCTGCGTCCGGGCAAGACGATTGAACAGGCACAAAGTGAATTGAACGGCCTGGAATCGCATTTTCAACACGATTTTCCGGATGCATATCCTAAGGAATTGGATTGGACGATCGAAGCGGGACTGCTGAAGACGCAGCTTACGGAAAAGGCGCGGCCGACTTTTCTGATTTTGCTGGGAACGGCAGGACTTGTATTGCTGATTGTCTGCGCGAACGTTGCGAACCTGACTTTATCGCGCCAACTTCGGCGCGGACGCGAAATGGCGGTGCGAGGCGCACTTGGCGCGAGCCGTAGCCGATTGCTGCGGCAGTTGGTTACCGAGAGCATGATTCTGGCCGTGCTCGGCGGCGCGTTTGGATTGCTGATTGCGGCGTGGTCGATGCACATGCTGACGGAGTTTGCGGGGCGATTCACAGCGAGGGCCGGGGAAATTACGCTGGATTCACACGTGCTTCTGTTTTGTTTCGGCATTTCGCTTCTGACTGGAATTCTTTTTGGATCGATACCTGCAATCGGAACATCCACAAATTTGACGACGCCGTTGAAGGAAGGAATGGCGCAAGGAGCTTCGGTTGGAAGGCGCGAGCGAGTGAGAAACGCGCTGGTGGTAGCGCAAGTGGCACTCTCGTTCGCGTTGCTCGCCGGTGCGGGCCTGATGCTGCGGAGTTTCTACAAACTTGTGACAGTGAATCCGGGATTCAACTCCGAAAATGTGGTCTCAATGTTGATTCAGCTGAATACCATGCGTTATGGCATGAACGGCGACGCATCTCCCAGGATAATGGCGTTTCACAATCAACTGTTGGAGCGTGCGAAAGCGGAGCCGGGAGTTATTTCGGCGGCGCTGGCGAGAACATTTCCATTAAATGAAAGCAGGCCATTTACTTCGGGGTTTGAAATTGAAGGGCGGCAGAATGTTCCGGGTCAGGCGCAGCCCACATTCGATTTCCGCGCGGTGTCGCCGGAATATTTCCAGACGCTCGGAATCCCATTAGAACGAGGACGATTCCTTTCTGAGCGCGACGGTCCCGATGCGCCAATTACAGTGGTAATTAATCAGACGATGGCGCGGCATTACTGGGGTCAGGAAAATCCGATTGGGCATCGCGTGTCAAATGACAACGGAAAAACCTGGGCAACAATCGTGGGTGTGATCGGCGACGTGAGGCAATACGGTTTCGATAAGCCGCCGACGGATGAGCTTTATGTCTCCCAAGACCAGAACCCCACGAGCACGGCGACGCTGCTGGTGCGAACGCGGCAGAATCCTGCCGGATTAGTTCGCAAGCTGGTAAGCGACGTGTATGCGATTGATCCGGAACAGCCCGTGGCGCGGATTCGCACGCTGGAAGAACTTCGCCAGCGGTCGCTGGCGTCTCCACGATTGACGAGTTTTTTGCTGGGACTTTTTGCTTTGCTGGCGCTGGTGATTACGGCGGCGGGAATTGGCGGCGTGATGGGACTTTCAGTGAGTCAGCGGACCAAAGAGATTGGAATTCGCATGGCGCTGGGCGCGTCACCCACTTCGGTGCTGTGGATGGTGCTGCGGCAAGGCATGACGCTGATTGCTGTTGGATTGGGACTGGGAATTGCGCTGGCGTTGAGTGGAACGCGGTTGATGCAAGGATTGCTTTTTGGAATTGAGCCGAGCGATCCGTGGACGCTTGCAAGCGTGACTTTATTGTTGCTGGTGGTTGCGGCTACGGCGTGTTACGGACCCGCGAGGAGAGCGACGTCAGTGGATCCGATGACGGCGCTGCGGGCGGAATAGATTGCGATTTTGGATTTCGTGCGAATCTACAAAAACCATACGATCGAATAAGAAAAAGGGCGGACAAATGAAGAATATCTCTGCGAGATTAATTGTTTTGGCGCTGATGGCGATTTCAGCAGCGATGATGCCGGGCGTTCAAGCGGCACCCGCGCCGTGCGGCGGGCATGGCGATAAAAACACAATGCTGGTTTCCACCGCGTGGCTTGCGGAACATTTGAACGACGCGAATCTTGTAGTGCTTGCGGTGGGCGAAAAAGGCGATTACGACAAGGGGCATATTCCCGGTTCACTTTTCATTTCGTATCACGACACGCATTTGATGGAAGCGCCGAATGGATTGTCTGTAGAGTTGCCGCTGATGGCGGATTTGGAAGCGGTGTTTGGAAAACTTGGCGTGACGAATGATTCGCGAATTGTTCTCTATCCACTGAAAGACACTTTCTCGTGGGCGACGCGAATTTATTTGACGCTGGATGCGATGGGACTGGGAAGGCAATCGGCGTTGCTGGACGGCGGGATGAACGCATGGAGCGGAGAAGGACGGCTGGTCACGACCGATGTGCGGGCCGTTACGCCGGGGAAAGTTACGACGTGCCAGCAGAGCGATGTGATCACCGTGCTGGACGACGTGAAAGCAAATGTGAAGCACGCGGGCGTAGATATCATTGATGCTCGGAACGCGGAGTTTTACACGGGACAGACAAAACCAGGAGATCAGCGACTCGGGCATATCCCGGGCGCGGCTAACATTCCTTATACAACTCTTCTGGATGCGCAAGGAAAGTGGAAATCTCCTGATGCGCTTGCCGCGATGTTCCGCGATGCGGGAGTGAAACCGGGCGACCGGATAATCGCGTATTGCCACATTGGGCAGCAGGCGACGGCGGTTTATTTTGCGGCGCGTTATTTGGGATACAACGTGCGATTGTTCGACGGATCGTGGGAAGAATATTCCAAGCATACCGAGTTGCCGGCAGAAACTTCTCCCGGAGCCACAGTCAAGCAGTAACAAAACCACATCCAGAGCGTTATAGATGCGACTTCGCCCAGCCCGCATAATGCGGGCTCACGCCTGAATCGAACGCGCGCAATTAGCGGCGACGGTTCAAGAAGGAATAAATATGAAATCCGCGAGCGGGATTTTGGCGCTATTGGGACGGCTGTGCATCAGCTTGATTTTTCTGACGAGCGCATACAGCAAAATGTTTGGTTGGCCGGGAAATGTGCAATAGGTGGCCACGCGGCATTTCACGAATCCGATTTTAGTGAGTTTGATGATCGGCGGCGCGCTGGTGATTGAGTCGGGCGGAGCGTTGTGCTTGATTAGCGGATTTCAGGCGCGCATTGCGGGCCTTGTGATGGCGATATATCTGACGGCGGTGACTTTGGTTTTCCACAATTATTGGATAGTCACGAATGAGATGGCGCGAGCGACGACGTTCATGCACTTTCAGAAGAATCTGGGGATTATCGGCGGGCTGTTGATGATTGCTGCACTTGGGCCGGGTTCGTTGGCGTTGGGGAACAGGGACAACTCTTACTAGACACCTAGCCTAGACGGCAAACCTGTTTTGAGCATCTAAGTAAATGGATAGTAATAGTGCCTGTTTGCTAGGAGGCTCAAATGCGAGTGATTCAGAAACTTCTAATTTTCGGGGCAGCAATTGGACTAAGCACGCCCGCCGTACTGGCGCGTGGCGTGCCGCAATCAAGCGGAGGCGACCCAGTTACCGTGACAGTGACAGCGACGGGCAAGGATCAGTCAGCGCCACCGGCGGTTCCTGTGAACGCCGTGGTGGTGAAACAAGATGGCAAACCCGCGAAAATTATTTCGTGGCAGGCGGTGAACGGCGGAAAAACGGGATTGGACGTTGCGGTGTTTGTTGATGATTCGGTGTCTCAGAAGGCTTCCGTACAACTAAAGGACATTGGCGATTTTCTGCGAACGCTTTCGCCGGACGCGCGTGTGGCCGTTGTATACGCGAACTACGGCGCGGCGAAATTCGAGCAGGAATTTACGACCGACCACGACAAAGCGGCGAGGGCAATACGGATGCCCAATGCGCTGCCGGGCTCGGCGAACGGCCTGTACGATTCGTTCAGCGCGCTGATCAAGAAATGGCCGGAGTCGCAAAATAGGAAGGTAGTGATTTTCGTGAGCGACGGAATTGACGTGACGAATGGCGTTGACGATTCGCTGCCGGGCCAGAGCATGGTGCTGCAACGCGCGATTGACGCGGCCGAACGCGCGGGAGTAGTTGTGTACACAATTTTTGCGAGCGGATCCGGACGCGCGGTGCAAAATCAATTTCTGGTGAATAACGGACAGGGGTCGCTGGCGCGGTTGGCTTCGGAAACGGGTGGCGACGCATTTTTCTCCGGCTTTCAAACACCAATTTCGTTCAAGCCATTTTTGGAGGACATCGGGAAACTTATGGGTCAGCAATATTTGCTGACCTTCGTTGCGACGCCCGCTGAAAAAGGGCGTTACGCGCGGTTGCAGGTGAGCGTGGAAGCCGGAGATGTGGAATTGATCGCGCCGGATCACGTTTACGTGGCTGGCGCGAAATAGGCAGGAATGGTGGGTGCGAGTGCACCGACAGGAGCCGGGGTGTTACCGAAACCACCCCCTGTACCAACGGACAGTTTGCGTATTGGGAAATTGAACCTTCTGGGACTGGATTTTGGCTAGCTCCAGTGGAAGAATTGTTCCTCTGGGGTGGTGCCCCTCAGTTGATCAAGACCTGCCGCATGACCGGTTGTAAGATGCCCGTGCCCTCGCAAATAGAATCCGAGGAACACTGCCTTTTGCATTTCACGTTGAAGCTCGAGCAGAAATGCGCCGAGCTGCGGCGTGAAACTGTTTCCGGAAATTCCACGGCGGAACGCAGCGCGGAAATAATTCACTTCATCAGCGATCAAGGCGAATTGCTGGCGCGCGTTTCCACCAGTGGAATGCACATGGCGGACGAACTGAAGGCGCGCGTGCTGAGCACATTTCTTACGTTAATGAATTTGCGGGAGAGTATGGATCGCGCGGCATTGCGAGTGCCGGCGGGCAGAACTGCTTCACGGATTGCTTGAAATATCCGGCATCGGTTGAAAATTCCAAAGACTTTTTATGAGCCCAGATAGCGCGCGTACAGCGATCGCGCGATGGCGGGATCACGCGTGCCTTTGATGATGGCGCGGCCGTCGGAGAAAACCGTGATCTCGTGCGGGGCTACCGTGAACCGCAGCAGAAAATCATTTTGACGAACATTTGAAGCGACGCTGTCGAGGCGTTGCGCCATTAATGCGAGATCAAGATTGCGATTGCGCTCGTGAATTTGGACAGAATCGCGTCCGCACATGGTGACGTGCGGCTGAGCCTTTCCTTCCAGGTAACGGAATTTGTGCTGGACGCAGACGCGGCATTCGGGATCGCGCGCAACTCTTATGGAATGATGGCGGCCGGTCCATACGTCAAATGAGACGAGGCGAGTTTCAACGGACTGTGTGCAATCGCGCTCCTCGACGAGAAGCTTCATGGCTTCGGTGGCTTCGATAGAAGCGATTACGCCCGCAGCGGGCGCGATAACGCCGACGGTATCGCAAGTTTCCTCGGACTGCGGAGCGGCGACTGAATTCTCTTGAGGCGCAGAAACGTCCGCGCGATTTTCGGGTTTAAGTAAACAGGCGAGGCACGCGGTAACGCCAGGACGAATCGTCATGGTGACGCCGTAACTGCCGACCGCGGCGGCGTAAATCCACGGGATGCGAAGCTTCGCGGCGGCGTCGTTAAGCAGGTGGCGCGTTTCAAAATTGTCGGTGCCGTCGAGAATTAAGTCGTGCGCGGAGAGCAATTCTTCGGCGTTGCGCGGGCCGAGGTCGGCGACGATACCTTCGATGGCGATGCTGCTATTGATGGCGCGCAAGCGGCGTTCCGCGGCGATGGCTTTGGGAAGGGAGTCGCGCGCGTCGGATTCGTCGAATAAAGTTTGGCGCTGAAGATTGGAAGGCTCGACGAAATCGCGGTCAATGATGCGAATGCGGCCGACGCCGGCGCGGACCAGAAGATTTGCGAGAACGGTGCCGAGCGCGCCGCATCCAACAATTGCGGTGCGGGACGCAAGAAGGCGGCGCTGTCCGGCTTCGCCAATTCCGGCGAAGAGTATTTGGCGGGAGTAACGTTCGTCGAATTGCGAGTCGATGTTCGAGTCCATGGGCGAGGCCAACATTAATGATAGCGCCGAATTGGTTTGTGGACGAACTGCGCGATGGCCGCGAATTCTGCATCTATATAATAGACGTTGCGTGAGACTGCGGCGGCGCCCAGCCCCGTCAGAGAGATATTTCTAATAAGAACGCATTCGTTTCGTGGTGCGAAAGCCGCGAAAGGCCTGTGCTAACCTTAAATTTACTTTTTCTCATGACCCTTGAGCGAATCCTGACGAAAACTTTAACGGCCACCGTGGCGGCGATGATTTTTTTCGCGAATGCCGGAGTGCGCGCGCAGAGCGCGGGTGCGCCCACACAAGTCGATGGTCAGCAGGACGAACAGCAGGTCAGCCAATTGGAAGGGCAGAATGTGGTCGAAGTGCGAGTGGTCAGCGAGTCGGGCGAAGTATTGACCAAGGAAATTCCGGAGCTGCCGCTGAGTTCCGGGCATCCGTACGATTCGGAATTGGTGCGAACGACGCTGAGGAAATTATATACGACCGGAGATTATTCGGATTTGCGCGCGGTGGTTACAAATGTGACTGGCGGGCTGCGAGTGGATTTTGTGGCGCAGAGAAATTATTTCATCGGAGTAGTGCGCATCGAAGGGCTGACGGAGCCGCCCAGCGATTCCGCGGCGTTTTCGGCGATACGTCTGCCGGTGGGAACGGAATTTCGCGAAAGTGAATTGAATGACGCCGTGGCGCGGCTGACGGAAACATTGGCGCAGGAGGGATTATATCAGGCGGAAGTTACGGCGGAGCGTTCGCCGGATGCTACGACGCGCAGGATGAATTTGGTTTTTCATGTGACGCCGGGGAAGCGCGCGCGGATTGGAACAATCACACTGCACAACCTGACGGCGTATCCAGACGCGGAAATATTATCGCGCGCGAAATTGAAATCCGGACAGCCCGTACTTTCCAAATCGCTTGAACATGGAGGCGACCGCCTGCGCGCTTTTCTGAAGAAGAATGATTACTTGGGTGCGCGCGCCACTCTGCGGCGAGGCGATTATGATCCGGCGACGAATTTGCTGCCACTGACAATTGAGACGGTAACGGGTTCGCGGGTGCGAGTGGAAGTTGTTGGCGCGAAAATGTCCGCCAAAGAACTGCGAAAACGCGTGCCTGTTTTTGCTGAAGGCGCCGTCGATCCGGATTTGCTGGCTGAGGGCGAGCGAAATTTGCGGGACTATTTCGAGCGGCAGGGATACTTCGAGGTCGAAGTGGATTACAAGTCGACGGAACCGCCGCCCGCGGATGAAGACAAAGCCGAAAAAAAAGATGAAGAAAAAAAGACTTCGGTGACGCCGGTCGAGCAAGTCATCACCTACACGATTGATCGCGGAAGGCATTTGCGGATGGCGGGCGTGAATTTCGATGGCGAACAATACTTCGATCCCAGCCAATTGCAAACGCAAATGAGCATCCATCCGGCTTCGTTTGATTTTCCGGGGCGCTACAGCCGCCGATTGTTGGATACCGATCTGAATGCGTTGAAGAATCTCTATCACGCCAACGGATTTCTGGATGTGGCCGTGACGGATGAAATCGAGCAGGACTATCGCGGCAGAAAGGGCGATCTGTTCGTACATTTTCATATTAAGGAAGGCCCGCAAACACTGGTGGATACGCTGACGGTCGAAGGCGCGAAGGCCATCACCAAGCAAACCATACTCTCCAAAATTGCGTCGTCGGCAGGCGAACCATATTCGGATTTCAACGTTGTATCCGACCGCGACAATATTCTCGCGCTTTATTACAACGAAGGATTCGCTGATGCGCAGTTCAAGGCGGCGCTGGTGAGTGTGCCCGCGCCGCCGAATGCGAACGCGACAACGGATATGAACGCGAAAGTTGATGGGAGCGCAAAAGCAGACGCGAATGCGGTTGCACATCCGCGCGTCGCGCTGACTTATCAAATTGACGAAGGGCCTCAAGTAAAAGTGAGCGAATTATTTATCGGCGGCTACGATAAGACGCGTCGCGGAGTGATCGCACGCGAAGTAAAAATAAAGCAGGGCCAGCCGCTGCGCGAAGGCGATGTGATCGAAACGCAGCGCCGGCTGTACAACCTGGGAATATTCACGCGCGTTACTTTGGCGCCGCAGAATCCCACGGGCACCGATCCGGATAAAGCTGTGGATGTAATTGTGGAAGAAGCGAAGCGCTACACGATTGCATACGGAGGCGGCATTGAAGTGCAGCGGCTGGGCGGCTCGGGGCCGGATTCGACGTCGTTTGAATTTGCGCCGCTGGTGACGTTTGAAATTTCAAAAGCGAACTTGACGGGCCGCGGGGATACATTATCTTTCAAAATTCGCGCGAGCACTTTACAGGGCCGGGCGTTGCTGAGCTACACCGAGCCATATATTTTCGGCAAACCGAATCTGATTTTTCAAACGACGTTCTTCGCGGATAAATCACGCGACGTGACGACATTTACTTCCACGCGGTACGAGGGCAGCGTGCAGATCGAGCACCGTCTCTCGAAGACGACAGAATTATTTTATCGCTACACGTATCGCAAGGTGCTGGTGGATGCGGCGTCATTGATGATCGCGCCGGAAGAAATTCCACTTTTCAGCCAGCCCGATCTCGTTTCGGAATTCGGCGTTTCGTGGGTGCGCGAGCATCGCGATAATCCGGGCGACGCCACACACGGAAGTTAC
>DASYNR010000049.1:0-4013 GCA_036008485.1 Candidatus Acidiferrales bacterium
CATCATGTCGATTCCCAATCGCACATAATCCGGAATATCTTCCGGTTTTCCAACTCCCATCAAATATCGCGGTTTTTCCGCAGGCAGCAATTCCGTAGCCGCCGCCGTCATTTCGCAAGTCAGTGCGTGCGGTTCGCCAACGGCGAGTCCGCCCACCGCATATCCGTCAAAATCCAATCCGATTAATTGCTCGGCGCTCTCTCGTCGTAAATCGGTATACGTTCCACCCTGCACAATTCCAAATAACGCTTGAGTTGCGCTGCCCGCTGCTTCACGCGCCGCGGCTTGCGCCGCAAATGCCGTACGCGCGCGCCGCGCCCAATCGAATGTTCGCGCCGCTGCTTTGCACGCCTGTTCATGACTCGCTGGATATTCAATGCATTCGTCCAGCACCATCATGATGTCTGATCCAAGTGCCGTCTGAATTTCCAACGCTATGTCCGGTGAAAGAAAATGCTTTGAACCGTCGAGATGCGAGCGAAACTCCACTCCGTCGTCCGTCACCTTCCGCAATTCTGAAAGGCTGAAAACCTGGAAGCCGCCCGAATCCGTCAAAATCGCGCGCGGCCAGGCCATAAATCCATGCAGCCCGCCCAACTGGCGAATCCGTTCGTGTCCGGGACGTAGATATAAATGGTAGGTATTTCCGAGAAGTATTTGAACGCCTAATTCTTCCAGCGCATATTGCGTCAATCCTTTTACCGTGCCCTGCGTGCCCACCGGCATAAACGCAGGCGTATCCACAATTCCATGCGGAGTGTGCAGACGCCCCAACCGCGCGCCGCTCTTATCTTTTTTCCTCAACTCAAAACGAAATGCCATCGCCACCAGTTTAGCAGGCGGCGATGGCATTTCTTAAAACGATATAACTGTAAACGACCGAAAAGTGTTTGTTAAACCGCTAAAACATTGTTGAGAGTCCGACCTTCAGCAGCACCCACACCACCCACATTCCAACTACGATCGTGAATGCGCTGCCCGTCTTGATCTTCTTCGGGTTCGCGGCCGCAAATCCAATTGCAATCAGCACCATGATCCAGAACCAAAAAAGATCCAGCGAACTGCCCAGCGAAGCCAGCCACTTGGGTGCGTCAGACGACAGCAGCGCCCCGACGCTCGTCACCGCGAGTCGATCCGGCGTAAGCTCGCCGGCAGGTTTGAGAAAGACGACTATGCCCGCCAGTATGGTTGCCAGCGCGTTCGGCAGCAGTGCGTGCGAGATAATCGCAAAACCAGTGCCGAAGTTCAGCCCCGCTCCCTTAAATACGTTGAACGCTCCCCAGTAGACCAGGGTGAAAATCAGCGCGCCGATCGGAACCCCCACAATTGCAGCTACCCACCCAATCACCGGCGCGATCTTCACCTGTGTGGCGACCGCCGCTTCTTTCTGGTCGTCAGGCAGATTGGCCGTGCGCGGACTCTTGTCCATTTGACTGCGCATATAAGCGTGCCAATCCACCTTCGGCATCAAGAAGAAGGTAAGTCCGATGGTAAGCACCGTCATGATTGCAATCGGAGCTAGCCAACCTGGCTTCTGCGCAATATCCGCAAATGTCTCGCCGGGACTAAAGAACACGCCAAACACGCGCCCGATGGCGCTAATCTTTGCTACCGGCTCCTGTTCCCCGGGCGCTGGCGAAATCGCAGTCGTAACCATATTCTTTCTGCCTCCATTGTGAAAATCGCGCGGACGTCAATCCAAGGCACTACACCCCACAAAGGACTCGCCGGCGTTCCGCTGCCGGGTATTACGGCCCATTCCGTCGAAAGTTTCAAGCAAGAAAATTTTCAGCCTGAGCAAAACCGGCTGGCGCAGACCTTTCCGTTTAGATCTGCGAACTTACTCCGGCAAAACCGGTACCGCCGCTAAAAGCGCCTGTGTATAAGGATGCGCCGGCCGCTCCAAAACCTGCTCCACCGGCCCCTCCTCCACAAACCGCCCCGCCTGCATCACGGCGACGCGCGACGCCAATTGCGCCACCACCGGCAAACTGTGCGAGATCACTAAATATGTCAGCGAAAATTCCCGCTGCAATCGCGCCAATAATTCCAGCACCTGCGCGCCCACTGAAACATCCAGCGCGGAAACAGGTTCGTCCGCCACCACCAGTTTTGGACGCATCACCAGTGCCCGCGCGATTCCAATTCGCTGCCGCTGTCCTCCGGAAAATTCATGAGGGTATCGCGACGCCGCGGCCGCATCCAATCCCACTGTAGCCAGCGCTTCACTAACCCGACGCGTCCGCTCCGCGCGATTCAATTCCGCAAAATGTATCGCCAACGGCTCGCCAACAATCGTGCCAACTCGCATCCGCGGATCCAGCGAAGAAAATGGATCCTGAAATACCATCTGCATTTCGGCGCGCAAGCTTCGCAATTTATTTCCGCGCGCCAGCATCAAATCCTCGCCCGCAAAATTTATTTCGCCGGAGTCCGGCTCGATCAATCGCATCAGCATCCGCGCCAAAGTTGTTTTCCCGCAGCCCGACTCGCCCACAATCGCGAGGGTTTCTCCTGCCTCCAAACGCAAACTAACCCCATCCACAGCCATGCGACGCGAGTCCGCGCCAATTCCCGCGCCCGGCACAGGAAATGTCTTCCGCAAATTGCGCGCTTCCAGAAGTGGCTCATTCATAATTTCGTATTCCGTCCAACTCAAACAAATCCGGCTGGCGCAGACCTTTCTTTTCAGGTCTGCGAGCTACAATTTTGCCTCACCTCACCCAATTTTCTCCGCCACAATATTTATCACCGGCAACGTGTACTCAATTTCTCCCGCATCATTTACTTTCGGACGCATTCCTGCCGCATCATTCTCAAACGTTCCTTCCAACAATCTCCGCGTCTCCGCATATTCCGCCGTCCCGCGCGGAACCTTCATCGCGTTCATCCACACTTCAAAGTTTCGCGTCTTCTCCACCAACTCACTCGAAATCACGCGCATATTCACGTTCTCTAAATATTCGCGAAATTCTCCCTCGAATAACGCCAACGTGTGCGACGCATCGCGCGCCTGTTCAATCCGAGTGTGCAATTCGCGGTCCGAGCCGTCTCGCGCCACCATATCCGTCAGCGCCACGCGCCCACCGACTCGCACCACGCGCGCCAGTTCGCGAATCACTCGCGCCGGATGCAACACGTGATGAACGCTGTATCCGCATATCGCCAAATTAAATGTTCCGTCCGCAAAAGGCATCCGCGTTCCATCGCCGCAAGCAAACGCGCTGACAGTTTTCGCCGCCGCGCTTACTTCGCCCACCGATGCCACCGCGCGCGCCAAAAGTGCCGGCGTCAAATCCAATCCCACAACAAATTTCATTCGCGACGCCAGCGCCCTCGTAAACGTTCCCGGCCCACAAGCCAAATCCAATGCGCGCCAATTTTTTATTTCCGCCGACGCAATTCCAGCCGTCGCCGCCGAGGCAAGAATTTCTCCTTCGCTCACACGACTATCCAACGCGTAATCCGCAAATGTTTTCACAGTGTCCGTAAATCGTTCGCGAATCAAATCAATCTGTCGTGATTCAGGCGTGTCGCTCATGTCCTATTTTCCCAATCAACCACTGAACTTCATTCGCAAAACTTTCCTTGAGTGCCCCATGTTCAACGCGCGCAGCGGGCGAACATGGGGTTCTTGAATTTGTTTTTTCGTGCCGAAGAAATCAAACCAACACGCATCTCGCCTGATGCCCATCACCCGCCACCCTCATCTCCGGCACCGCCAACTTACATTCGTCGCGCCTCACCGCGCAGCGCGGTTCAAACGCGCAGCCCGGCGGCAACGCACCCAATCCCGGAACCATTCCCGGAATCGCAATTAGTTCGCGGCGCGAAAGTTGCGGCGACGCCCGCAACAATCCCTCCGTATACGGATGCCGTGGCCTGCGCAAAACTTCCATCGTCGGCCCCTCTTCCACCACTCGCCCCGCGTACATCACCGCCAATCGGTCCGCCACTTGCGCCACCACCGCTAAATCGTGCGTAATAAATATCAGCGACAGTCCCAACTCTCG
>DASYNR010000050.1:0-10045 GCA_036008485.1 Candidatus Acidiferrales bacterium
TCCCATCGTGCCTGTCATGAAACTCATTCTCGCTTCCGCTTCGCCGCGTCGCGCTGAAATTCTTTCCGCAGCCGGAATTCCATTTGAAGTCCGCCCGTCCAAAATTGACGAATCGCGATTGCCCGGCGAATCTCCAGAAAAAATGGTCGGGCGTTTAGCCCGCGCGAAAGCTGAAGCAGTAGCGCGCGAAGTTCCACCAACTGACTCCGCCATAATTCTCGGCGCGGATACTGTGGTCGTAGCAGATGACGAAATTCTCGGCAAGCCCAGCAACTCCACAACAGCCCGCGAAATGCTGCAGAAGCTTCGCGGCCGCGAGCATCGCGTAATAACCGGCTTCGCGCTTTTGCGAGTGCAGGACAAACAAATCCGCGCCGGCCACGAAACCACACGCGTTTGGTTTTCCAATATGACCGACGCCGAGATAGATTCCTACGTCGCCACAAATGAGCCGCTCGACAAAGCCGGTGCGTACGCGATTCAAGGAATCGCTGGACGATATATTCCACGAATCGAGGGGTGCTATTTCAATGTAGTCGGATTGCCAATGGCACGCGTTTGGCAAGCAATGAAGGATCTCGGTTGGCCCACTTCGTAAGTCGAAAAATAAAAACGAGCGGCCACAGCGGCCGCTCGTCAATAATTTCAATTTTTTGCCAGAACCGAACTCAAAATCTACTTCTTGTCCTCAGTCGGAGCCGAGTTCGACGGCGCAGACGGCGCGCTCGGCGTCGTTGGCGGAGTCGTCCCGTCGCCATGCATTCCCTCTTTAAAACTACGGACGCCCGCACCCAACCCGCGCATTACTTCTGGAATCTTTTTCCCGCCAAAAAACAAAAGAACAACAGCCAAAACGATCAGCCAATGAATTGGGCTCATCTCTCCCATGACGCACCTGCTTTCTAAGTTTCCCGGCCCGCGCTCCAGCGCGCGCCCTGCGAAGTCTACAACTAATTATAACACGCCGAGCGCCCGGTGGGCGCAATGCCCTTTCTCGCCCGGCCACCGTGCTCTATATCACAATACGCTCGTCGCCGTCCCGCCGTGTGACCCCGGCGCGATCCAGATATTCCAGCAACGGGATGGCGTGTTTTCGGGTCACACCCGCCAATTCCTTGAACGCTGGCACGCTTAAGCGCGATTTATTTTCCCGTTTGCGCTGTGCCAACTTCAAACGCAAATTGGCCAGTGCGCTGGCGTGAAAAATAATTCCGTCCGCTACCTTCATTAAAACCCCTTCGCGAAGAAGAAGTTGTAATACGTTTTGCGCACGAGATCTGTCGAATCCAAGCTTTAAGAACACTTCCGCGGGCGAAGGGGACACAAGTCCAGACTGCGCATAGGCAGATTCTATTCCCGCGCGTATGCGCGTTTCTTCCGTGCTGAGTTGTACCGTGCGTCCTGCGCGTTTCACCGTATCGCCTGTGGCCAGTACTTCTCCCGTCGCTACAAGTTGCGCCAGCGCCGCCTGAAATATTTCTGGCCCGGCGTCACCGCCGGCCCGCGCGCGCAGATCCTCCTTTGAAATTCCCTCCGCCAATGGCTTTTCGGTATGAAATTCAGCGACGGCATCGCGTAGCCGTCTTGCACAGTCGTCAACTCGTTCAGCCGAGGCCAGAAATACGGGCGCGCGGTTCAGTATCCGCGCCGATTTCTTCTGAACAAGCGCTTCCGTCACTGCGAGCGCCTCATCTTCCAGCCACGCAGTGCGCGAAATCACTTCGTGGAGCGGAAGGCCTTTCGGAGCGGCGTTGAGCAACGCTAACAAAACCTCTTCCCTGTCTCCACTCGCGACCGCCTGTAGTAGGCGCCCCACCTGCGCGTCGCGAATCTTCTTGCGGCGCACAGTCTGCAGCACCACACCCCCGCCAATCGTTACGACGGGCGAAAATCGCCGCATGATGAATCGATCGCCCGGCAGGAGAAATACTTCATCTTGAAATACAAAATGCGCGAACGCAGCGTCGCCGGGTGCAAGTACTGAGCCTTCCATTAAAATCACTTGCGCCACAGTTGAAGCAGTTCCCTGATGAAAATGTACGCGCGCGCGATTCTTCAGCGGCAGCGCAGAGTCCAATAACGTGATCTTCGCGTCCATGTGCTTCGTCGCTGCGAAATGTCCCGGCGCGGTCAGCACCATCCCGCGCTGCACATCACTCAAATCGACACCGGCCAAATTCACTGCTGTCCGCTGCCCGGTCGCAGCGCGCTGAACCGTATTCCCACCGGAATGCAATCCGCGCACCCGCAGCTTCTGCCCACCCGGATGCAACTCCACTTCATTTTCCACGCTGACGCCGCCAGAAATCAGCGTGCCCGTCACAACAGTGCCGAATCCCTTCATGGCAAACGCGCGATCAATCGGCAAACGAAAGTAATTTCGCGCATCGCGCGCCGGCACTTGCGCCGCAACATTCGCCAGCGCGTTGCGAAATTCATCCAGTCCCGCGCCAGTCTTTGCGCTTACAGGAACAATCGGCGCGTCTTCCAAGAATGATCCGCGCACAAATTCCTCAACGTCCAACCGCGCCGAATCCAGCGCCTCAGAGGAAATCAAATCCGATTTCGTCAGCACAACAATTCCGCGTGGAATTTCCAGCAGCCGGCAAATATCAAAATGCTCGCGCGTCTGCGGTTTCACTCCTTCATCCGCGGCGATTACCAGCAAGACCAAATCTATTCCGCCTGCGCCAGCCAACATATTGCGCACAAATTTTTCGTGGCCCGGCACGTCCACAAATCCGAATCGAATATTTCCTAAATCAAGAAACGCAAAACCCAAATCAATCGTGATCCCGCGCCGTTGCTCCTCTTCCAGTCGATCGGGATTCGTCCCCGTCAACGCCTGCACCAACGCGGATTTTCCGTGGTCAATATGCCCAGCAGTCCCGACAATGACGTGTTTCGCGTCATCACTGGCAGGCGACGTAGAAAGTGGATTGGAAATTGGCATCGCAATCAAACCGATGAGGAATGCTAGCGAACGGGGAGAGGAGCGTCAAACGGCAAACGATAAATTGCGCTGTGAAATATCACTTGCCCGAAGCTTACAGTTCCGTTTCGGCTTCAGAAATTTCATCCAGAATCGCCGTCGCCGCCGCCACAGGATCCGGCGCGGCATTAATGGGCCGGCCGACAATCACATACGTCGCTCCAGCGCGAATCGCGCCGCCCGGAGTTGCAATCCGCGATTGATCGTCCTGCTTCCGCTTGGTGGCATTCTTTCCGCCTGCAACTTTCGTGTCCGGACGAATTCCGCCAAGCGCCAAAATAAAATCTTTTCCCATCGCGCGGCGCAAAGCCTTCACTTCGTGCGCCGACGCCACCAATCCATCTAGCCCAGCCTTCTTCGCCAATTTCGCAAGAGCCATCACGCGAGTTGAAGGCGTCCCTGAAATTCCCACGCCGCTCATCTGCTTCCGATCCATGCTCGTCAAAATCGTTACGCCCAAGAGTTTCGGTGGATTCGGAATCGCCGCAATTGTTCGCGCCGCCTGCTGCATCATTTCAAATCCGCCCAGCGTGTGAATATTCACCAGCTTAATTCCCGGATGCGCAGCCGCCGCGCGCAACGCTCCGTTCACAGTGTTCGGAATGTCGTGGTATTTCAAATCGAGGAAAATTCCGGTGCCCAGCGAAGCGATCTTCCGAACAGCCTCTGGGCCGGCGGCCGTAAAAAGTTGTTTGCCAATCTTGAAGAGGCCGACCAGCCCAACTAGTTTTTCAGCAAATGCATAGGCCTCGTCGAGCGTTTCAAAGTCCAGGGCGACAATCAGCCGCCGCGAGGCTGGGTGGGTCACTGTGTTAGCTGAGCTCCGTGAGGCAATTGTAGCAGTTCCATGCGCAGCCGGCCCACTCCGCGATTGATAATTCCCAACCGCTCGGCCACCTGATAGGAAACGTCCATCTCCCGGCCTTTCACGAACGGGCCGCGGTCATTAATACGGACCACCGCGCTCTTCCCCGTCCGGGTATTTATCAGCCGGACCATCGACCCGAACGGCAAGTTCGTGTGTGCCGCTGTAGACGCTGTCATATCGTAAAGCTCCCCGCTAGCCGTCGTCCGACCCTCAAAAGTCGGTCCATACCAGCTTGCGTCCCCAAACCACACCTTAAGAGGACGAACGGTCTGCGTCGGTTTAGCTACCAAGGGCGCTTCCAAAGATGGCGTCAGCGCCATGAACAGCAGGAGGCACGGCAGTAATCCGGTCAGTACGATGAGTTGTCGTCTCATAGTGTGTTATTTTAGCAACAGTCGGAGCACTTACTATAGTACGTCCCTCCCAGTAGGACAAGTACTTTCGGACCTAAACTTTCCTCGTATCTCATTGATATTAAGCAAGTTAGTTGATTTGCACAGTTTTTCGAGCTCGTCCACGATCTCGCAAGAAGCCCTCGGGTCGGCAAAATGAGCAGTTCCGACTTGCACTGCCGTCGCCCCCACCGCGAGGTATTCCATCACGTCCTCCCCAGTTTCGATGCCGCCCAAGGCCAAAATGGGTCGCTCGACCGCCCCCGACGCCTCATAAACCAGGCGCATGGTAAGGGGCTTTATCCCCGGGCCGGACAGTCCTCCGGACGCCCTACCCAGCCGCGACCGCCCAGTCCGGAAGTCCACGGACATTGCCGGGTAGGTGTTGGCGACGGTCAAGGCGTCTGCCCCAGCCGATTCCGCCGCCCGGGATATAACCTTAATGTCGGTCACATTGGGGGAAAGCTTGGCCCAAAGAGGGCGCTTAGTAACTTGCCGGGCGGCCGAAACGACCTGAGCCGTCAGCCCAGGATCGGTCCCAAAGTAAGCGCCGCCCGCGTCCGTATTTGGACAGGAAATATTCAGCTCGTACGCCGCGATTCCTTCGGCGTCATCCAGAATGCGAATCACTTCGGCATAGTCTCTGATTGTGTGCCCGAAAACATTCGCAACAATTGCGGTGCTGAATTTTCTAAGTTCGGGCATTTTGTCCCGCACAAAAGCGCGTGCGCCAATATTTTGCAAACCAATCGCGTTGATCATTCCTCCGGCGGTTTCAACAATTCGCGGCGCGGGCGCGCCTTCCAGCGGTTCGAGCGAGAGTCCCTTCACAACAATTCCGCCCAGGCGATTCAGGTCTACAAGGTGGGAAAATTCTATTCCGTATCCGAAGGTACCGCTGGCAGCTAGAACTGGATTAGCAAGGCGCAACGCGCCGATTTGAACGCTCAGGTCGACAGAACCCGGTGTTTTCATCCACATGCAGTTTAGCACGCGAGCGAACGCAAAGTTCTCAAACGCTGTGGAAATCTCGGCTTCGAAAAATTTCGTGGAAAATTTGCCAAAAAATTTAGTGCGGACTTGCTGCTCGCGCCGGCGCAGGCGTTTGCGAATTCGGCGTAACCGCATCCGTCAGCAAATGTCCGTCAACCCGCGCCAAAGTTATCCCGCAAAGATACGCAAGGGTTGGCGCGATATCCGCCGGAGATGCGCCGCTCAAAAATATTCCCGGACGAATTCCAGCGCCGTAAAAAAGCAGCGGCACCCGCTGATCGTACAAATACGCGCTGCCGTGCGTGGTTCCTCCGCCAGTTCCCTCGCCGAAAATCCAATACGGCTTCAGCGCAACAATTAAATCTCCGCTGCGCCCGGGCACATAACTGAGTGACGCCGCGCGCACAATCGGATCCGGAGTTTGCGGCAGCGGGCGCAATTCTTCCGGCCGGAAAACTCGCGCCACGCCAGGCGTTGCCTCAATCGCGCGCACAATCGCATCCAACGCTTCCGGCTTTTTGCGAAGTTTCTCGTAAGCAGCGGCGGTGAATGAAAGATCCTCGTCGTTGAAAGCGCCAACCGCATTCGCATCTCCAATCGATTCGCCGGTCAGTTGGTTAATCGCGCGCCGAATCGCTGCCGTCGATACTCTTCCGCCGCCCAATCCATCGCGTTGCGCCTGCTCAGGAATTGGCGCCACGCCGTGGTCCGCGCTGAACGCCACCACGTAATTTCCTCTCCCAACTTTCGCATCCAGATGCGCAAAAAGTTCGCCGAGATCCTGATCGAGGTGCGCCAGAATGTCCTGCACTTCACGGCTGTGCGGACCAGTTCCATGTCCAATTTCATCCAGCGCGGAAAAACTTACCGCGAGAAAATCCGTTGATGCGCCTTGACCAAGTTTCAGCGAATCCACCGCGGCGCTGGCCATTCGCGCCATATACGCATCCGAAAATGGACTCGCATCCCATTGCGTATAAAACGCGGGACTCGGCGCAGTATCCGTCGGCAATCCGCGCAACGGATGCGGAAATGACGTCGTCCATCCGTTCGGCGCGTGGCGTCCATCAAGTGGATCGATGTTCGGATCGCTGTAAAGGTATGCCGACTCCGGCAGAAGCAGCGTCCAAGTCTTTCCGTAATCCGCTGAAACAGGATGCGCCGTCACATATCGCGTCAGAAAATCCGGCACGGCCGCACCGTAAAATGATGACGTCGCCCACGCGCCGGTCCGCGCGTCATGCCATGCAACCGCGTCCGCGCGATGACCTGCGAGAGTTATCGCCGCGCGCGCCTTCAGTGAGAATGCCACCACGCGCGTGCCTCCGCCGGACTGCTCGCGCAGCGCGTCCGAAAAAGTGTCCACGCGCATCCGCGCCGGCGAATCGCCACCGGAAGTTTCTCCGCCAATTCCAATATCCTTTACGTGCGAATCCGCCGTGCACGCCACATTTTTCGCGCCGCCTTCCTCGTCGCGTTCGTACCAGGTGTTTCCCACAACTCCGCTCGTCGCAGGAAACGCACCGGTGGAAATTGTCGTGTGCCCCACGCAGGTCACCGTCGTCTCATACGGATACGCCGCCTGCCGGAACCACGCGCCCTCATTCAACAGACGCGCCAGTCCTCCCGTCCACTGCTGACGAAAATGTTCCACATAGTCCGCGCGCATTTGATCCACAACTAAAATGACGACCAGCTTCGGACGCGCATTCGCCGCGCCCACCTTCGCTGTGTGTGCAGGAGCTTTGGCAGTCGACGCAGCCACTGGCTTCGTTTGCGCAACGCATGGCATCGCGTACACAATCGCCGTCGCCAAAAATGAAAGAAATATTCTTCGCCGGACATTCATTCCGTTCGCTCCTCGAGTTTCATCCGCAATGTTGTTCGCGCGTCGGATTTTAGCACGCGAATTCGCCACTAGTGCGTGCCAACAGTCGAATTCAGCGCCATCCGGTGCGAAGCTGCGGCCTTATGCACGTCTATGCTAGAATTCTCCACCAATGCGCGTAGTTGAAAAATCGCAACTCATGTCAGCCACTGAAATTGACCGCACGCTTCAGCGCGTGGCCCACGAAATTGTGGAGCGCAGCGGCGGCACGGCGAACCTCGCGCTCATAGGCGTGCGTCGCCGAGGCGTGCCATTGGCGAATCGCATCGCCAAGGCCATGCGTGAAATTGACCGCGTGGAAGTTCCCGTCGGCACGCTGGACATCACGCTTTATCGCGACGACTTGAGCAAAGTTGCCGCGCATCCGGTGATTCAATCCAGCGACATTAATTTTTCCGTGGACGATAAAGATTTAATTCTTGTGGACGACGTGCTCTACACCGGCCGCACCGCGCGCGCCGCAATGAACGCCCTTTTCGATCTTGGCCGTCCGCGCTCGTTACGCCTCTGCGTGCTGATTGATCGCGGCCACCGCGAAATGCCCATCGAAGCGGGATTTGTCGGGCGCATGGTTCAGACCAGCGACACCGAAATTATCGAAGTGAAATTGCGCGAAATTGATAACGAAGAGCGCGTTATTCTGGTGGACCGCGTCGAATGAACCCGGCAGCGGCAGCGCCAACACTGGGCGCCTCCGCCGCTGGCGAAAATCTTTTGGGGAATTCCGTGTCCTACCGCTTCAGCCATTTGCTCGGGATTGAGGCTTTAACGGCCGAGCAAATTTCATTTCTGCTGAACCAATCCAAACCATTTCAGGAAATTCAAAAACATCCGCTGAAAAAATTGGCCACGTTGCGCGGAAAAAGTGTGGCGCTCGCATTCTTTGAACCATCCACGCGCACCCGAATCAGTTTCGCGACCGCCGCATCTCGCCTTGGCGCGGACAGCATGAATCTGCAAGCCGAATCTTCTAGTTTGAAAAAAGGTGAATCGCTTCTGGATACCGTAAGCACGTTGGACGCGATGAAGCCCGACTGCATCGTGATGCGTCACGCCAGTTCCGGCGCCACAGATTTCGTCGCAAAGCATTTGCAAATTCCTGTGATCAACGCAGGCGATGGCACGCATGAACATCCCACGCAGGCGCTCCTGGATGCTCTAACAATTCGCGATCATCTCGGGCACATCGAAAAATTAAACGTCACAATTCTCGGCGATATTCAGCACAGCCGCGTGGCGCGTTCCAATATTCAACTGCTCGGAAAGTTCGGGTGCCGCTTCACATTGTGCGGCCCTGCGATGTGGTTGCCGCGCGAAATCGATCGCATTGGCCCCGCAGGTAGTGAAATTCGGCGCACATCGCGAATAGATGAAGCGCTGGCCGACGCCGACGTGATTATAGTTTTGCGCGTGCAATCGGAACGCATGAATGAGCCTTCACTTCCAACCGACGAATACGTCTTGCAATATCAACTGAACGAAGAACGTCTTGCGCTCGCGCGGCCCGGCGCGCTCGTGCTGCATCCCGGCCCGATGATTCGCGGATTGGAAATTGATTCCGCCGTCGCGGACGGTCCGCAATCCTGCGTGCTTGAGCAAGTAACAAACGGAGTTGCTGTGCGAATGGCGCTGCTTTATTTATTGACCGGCGGCGAACCCTCCGTCGAAGCTAAGAAAGATCCGCCCAGCGCGGGCGATTAGCAAGGACTTCGAGGAACTGAAATGCTCTGGATTAAAAATGGCCGCGTAATGGATCCGGCCACAAATATTGACGCCAAGCTCGACGTGCTGATCGACGGAGAAAATATCGTCGCGTGCGGCATACCTGACGACATTGCGCAATTGGCCGGAAAAAATCGCGGCGCTGCGATCACAACTATCGACGCGACCGGTCTAATTGTTGCTCCCGGTTTCATTGACTTGCATTGCCACTTGCGAGAACCGGGCGGCGAAGCTTCCGAAACAATTGTCTCCGGCACTCGCGCTGCGGCGCGCGGCGGATTCACAGCGATCTGCCCTATGCCGAATACCAAGCCGGTAAATGACAACGCGAGCGTGACGCGTTCCATCGTCGAGCGTGCAACTTTCGCCGCAGGTGTTCGCGTGTGGCCAATCGGCGCGTGTTCCGCCGGAAGCAAAGGCGAATCGCTCGCCGAAATCGCAGCAATGAAACAAGCGGGCATCGTCGCCGTAAGTGACGACGGCAAACCCGTCGCTACCGCAAAACTTATGCGGCAAGTGATGGACTATTGCGGCTCCCTCGGATTGCCGGTGATCGATCACTGCGAAGATGTTTCGCTTGCCGCTGGCGCTGTGATGCGCGAAGGGGAAACTTCCGTGCGATTGGGCCATCGCGGAATGCCCGCCGCGGCAGAATCTATTTGCGTCGGACGTGACACGCAAGTTGCCGCGCTCACCGGCGGGCGTCTGCACATCGCGCATCTCTCGGCAAAGTCTTCACTTGAATTGGTGCGCGACGCGAAAAAACGTGGACTCGCGGTGACCTGCGAGGTAACTCCGCATCATTTCACATTAATTGATGAAGACGTCGCTTACGACACAAATTTCAAAATGAATCCGCCGCTCGCGTCGCGCGAGGATCGCGATGCTCTGCTCGAAGGTCTCGCCGATGGAACTGTGGATGCAATTGCCACCGATCACGCGCCACACGAACCATCCAGCAAAGCCGTGGAATTCGACAAAGCTCCATTCGGCATCACCGGATTTGAAACTGCGCTCGCTCTCGGACTCGATCAACTCGTTCGCACTGGACGAATTAAGTTGATGCGCCTCGTGGAACTTTTCACCACAGGTCCCGCGCGTGTTCTCGGCATCGAACGTCGCATCGCCGCCGGACAACCCGCCGACTTGACAATTTTTTCTACCGATCACGCATGGACGTTCCTCGCCGC
>DASYNR010000051.1:0-6599 GCA_036008485.1 Candidatus Acidiferrales bacterium
AGGCTACAACCTGGAAAATTACGGCGTGCCAACCGACTATTGGGTGGATAACACGCCTCCGGATGATTTGGCCGGACGCGACGCGCAACTCGAAAAAGCAGTTGAAGTGTTGAAGGCGGAGTTAGTGAAGAATCCGCCGAAAAAAATTCCGGGGAGATAGACGGGTAAATCCAGTTCCGCAAAACAACCCCGCAGGCCGATGATTCTCGGTTTGCGGGGCTTTTGTTTTGCCGCGTATCTAACATATCGGCCCGCAGGCTTGACAGTTTTCCATTCTCTAAGAAAATACTCAGATCATGGCGGACACAGTCAATTGCGCGACCCACGGCAATTCTCCAAAAGCTTTCGTCTGTTCACATCTGCTCGGGGACACTGCCGGACTCGGATTCAATCGAACTGAACCAACGACAGATGACGTTTTTCCTGACGCCTGGTGTGACGAATGCGAAATCATTCGCGCCAGTCATAATGGATGGAACGATCAGTCCGAAAAGCTTGTTACAATTTCGCTGCTATGTTCGGGGTGTTATGAACGAACGCGCATACGCAACACGCGAACTATAGTTACGCTTGACGATTTGGCAGACCTGCGGTGGAAGTGCGGTAGCTGCGACGAATGGCACACAGGTCTCTGCCTTGATTTCACTTATGACTCGCCCGACTACTGGCGCCGGGAGATTGAAGGGCAGATTCATCGCCCGCCAGAAATTCCATATTGGAGCGACAATGAAAAAAATACGCTCCTGAACGACGACTACTGTGCGATCAGCGGTCACGACTTCTTTGTGCGAGGGCTAATCCATCTGCCGATTGTCGGAACAGCCGAGACCCTTCGTTGGGGTGTTTGGGGATCGCTCAGCGTCGCGAACTTTGAAACTCTCTTGAGGTCGGCCGACGCCTCCGACCAATCCCACCTTCCAGAAATGTTTTCTTGGCTGTGCACGCAAATTAGCGAGTATCCCGACACGCTGAGTTTGAAGATGCACGCCCGCATTCAGAAAGCCGATTGGCGCCCAAGCTTTGAATTGGAATTGTCGGACCATCCGCTGTCGCAGGAATATCACAAGGGAATCACTCCCGAACGGGTCCGGCAAATTATGCTAGGGCGACTGAAGCGAAACGAATAGCTGGCTGGAGCGATCGGATTAGAGTCTCGCGCTGGTTACAGCGATTCTTACTTTTCAATCTGGTCGGACAATTGTGGCGCGGCTGGGGAGATTCGAACTCCCGACCTCGTGCTTCGGAGGCACGCGCTCTATCCATCTGAGCTACAGCCGCGTACATCATTTATATCATGCCGTGCGCGGGCACGGCAGTTGCTCCTCGCTTCGGAACAGGCAGCAAAAATTGTTTTGACTCGCGCACTTCTGCCACGCAAAATACGCAACTAAAATGGGAATGCTCGGTCATTTGTTTTATCCGTGGGGATTCATTCTGCAAATCCTCGCGCTCGTACATTACTTTCGTCGCCGCGGAGAATATTACTGGCTGTTCGTTATATTTTTCGGCGGTGCGCTCGGCGCTCTCGTTTACATCATCGTCGAAGTTGTTCCCGATTTTGGCCTCATCGGCGCGGCATTCCAAAGCCACGGACGCAAATCGCGAATTCACGTTGTCGAAGCCACAATCATTGATAATCCTAGCGTCGCAAATCTGGAAGAACTGGGCGAATTATATTTCGACGAGAAGCAATACGCGAAGGCGCGCGAAATGTTCGATCGCGCCATCAATACGCGGAGCGATTTCGCTCATTCTTTCTACCGCCGCGGATTTTGCGCTCTCGAACTCGGCGATCCGGCCGCTGCAGTTCTGGATTTAGAAATGGCCGTGCGCTCCGATCCGAAAATGGATTCCTACCGCGCCGGAATGTTCTTAGCGCAAGCCTACGCGCAAGTTGGACGCAACGAAGATGCCGGCGCGCTTTTTGCCGACGTCATGCAATATTCCAGCACGCCGGAAATGCTCTACAGCTACGCAGCTTTTCTGAAATCGCAGAACCGCTTGGAAGAATCGCGCGAATGGACGCAACGTCTTTTCGATAAGAAACGCACTCTGCCGCGTTACATGCAGCGCATCGAACGTCCGTGGTTCGCAAAAGGCAAAGCGCTGCTCACGGAACTCAACGCTTCAGCCCCAAAGCAAACGGCCACAGCAAACTAAACTTTACTTGATGTGCGCCACGCGTCCGACGGTAGGGAAGTGCTTGAATTGCTCCGGGTCATGACCCGGCACTACGCGATCGGCCGATCCGGCCAGCTCAATCATCCGTTGCTGCGCCGCGATATTTCCGGGAGCGTCCGTCGGCAGAAAAGTTGCTCCTGCGCGATGCGAATTCAAATTCTCGTACAAATAACAATTGTCTGACGCAAGGACAAATGTCGGATGACCTTCCACGCGAATATATTGCGAAGCGTAAGTATGCCGCGCTCCGGTGTATGCGCGAATACCGGGAAAAATTTCCTTGTCATCGCCATCCACCAGCCGCACTTTTCCAGCAATGTTTCGCCGCAATAATTCCTGCACATCTTCCGGCTCGATGCCGCCGTGCCGTCCGCCCGGCTGCCACGCCGCGCTTGTGTAATATTCGTACTCCGCTTTCTGAATCCAAATCGTGGCGGCGGGAAATAAATCAATTCCGTCCATGTGATCCCAATGCGCGTGGCTGACAATAATGTCCGTTACCGACGCCGGATCCACGCCCGCTTCCTGCACGGCTTTATCGGGCGAAAGAAAATCAATCGGGTGAAATTGATCGAAATATTTTTGGCGGTGAAATCCGCTGTCGAAAAGGATTGTGTGTCCGCCGCCGCGAATCAGCCACACCACCATCGCGATATCTATTTTCTGGTCCGTCGGCGCGCCGGGAATTAATCCGGAAAGAGGAAATCCCGGCACCGTCGCATACCGAATCGCGTCAATCGAATATTCTGGTGCAGACGTCTGCGCGCGAACCGAATGTGGCGCCACAATCACCAGCGCGCTCGCAATTAAAACTAATACCAACGAAGCAATTTTCTTCATCCGTTCCTCCGCATGCGCAGCATCGTATCAGCGATTCGCCGAAATAGTCACGGCCGTCCGCCCGGCATTGACCGGTACAATATGACGCGCACTTTTTCCAGCGTGATTAGTCCGCCGCCGATCATCTCATCCAGCTTTGGCAGAATCTGTTCGATGCGCTCGGAAAATTCCACCGACTCGATCACAATCGGCAAATCCTGAGATAGCCGCAATATTTTCTCCGTGTGATAAACACTCGTCGAGCCGTAACCGCCGACTCCGCGCAGCACTGTGACGCCGGAAAATCCTTCCGTCCGCAACAATTGCACGATCGCTTCGTACAAAAGTTTTCCGTGCCACTTGTCGGATTCCCCGATGTGAATGCGCATCAACGTGCGCTCACCTTCAAATCGTCGTTGCTCTGGATGTGTTTGCGCTGCTTGTTGATTTTCCATGCGCCCTCCTAAATCAAATCCGCGATTCGCATTCCTCCAACAACCGCCAGCAATCCGCCGGCGATGCTGCAGCTCAAATAGACTGCCGCCTTCATCCATTCGCCGTCTTCCAGAAGCCGCACCGTTTCCAATCCAAAAGTGGAAAAAGTTGTGAACGCACCAAGAAATCCAACGCTCAATCCAACGCGCCAGTCCGGCGAAAGCGAAAGGTGATGCAAGCCGAATTGCGTCACGCCGCCTAGCAGCAGACATCCCACAATATTTATGAGGAGCGTGCCGGTAGGGAAGGAAGATCCAACCCGGTGTTGGACGAAGCCCTGCAATCCGTAACGCGCCAGAGTTCCAGCCGCGCCAAATACGATTAGTAATGTAATGCGCATCGTCGCTCCATTCTTGCTGCCGCTGCGCCAAAAAAAACTCCTGAGCGCCAAGCGGCGGTCAGGAGTCATCAGCCCTCTCGGGCGGTTTAGGCGAACTCCATCGCCTTTACGTTATCGCAGCCATCGTACACAGTTTGGTTCGCGACGGCAACGAAATCGCCGCGCGATTTGCGCGAAAGCATACGGCGCCGGATAATCGTTCTGCATCCAATTCAACGTAACCGTTCAACTGCAATCAGAATGAAAATGCGTCCCAGTCAATTTCGCGCAACTGCTTTTCTGCTATTCACGCCTTGCGCCTTGCTGGTCTTCTGCACAGGCCTCCGGTCCCAGCAGAACGGAGCCAGCGCGCAGTCGCTCGCCGTTCATCCAACTTTTTATCGCGATGTTCTGCCGATTCTTCAGCAACATTGCCAGACTTGCCATCGCGCTGCGGGCATCACCTCCACTCCTCTCGAAACCTATGAGCAAGTTTCGCGCCTCGCCGCCGAGGTCGTGCGTCTCAGCGCCGCACGCACGATGCCGCCGTGGTTTGCCGATCCCCACGTCGGCCACTTCGCAAACGATCCTTCACTTTCGCTCAGGGAAATTTCAACGCTCCGCGCCTGGCTCCAATCCGGAAAACCAAAAGGCAATCCAGCGCAAGCGCCGCCAGCGAAACACTGGTCAGGCGGATGGAGTATTCCGCAACCCGACGCCATCATAAAAATGCCGGTGCCCGTGAATATTCCTGCAAACGGCGACGTCGAATACACCTACGAAATTGTGCCGACGGGATTCACCGAAGATAAATGGGTGCAAGCCTCGCAGATTCTTCCGTCCGGTCCGCAATTCGTCCATCACGCGGTCGTTTATATTCGCCCGCCGAATTCTAAATGGCTGCGCGAAGCTCCTGTTGGCATTCCATTTACCGCTGGCAGTGTGCATGACGAGCATCTCAGCCACGAAGCGCACTGGACCGATAGCGACATGCTTCTCGTTTACGCACCCGGCAGTTCGCCGGATAATTTCCCCGAAACAATGGCGAAATTTATTCCCGCGGGCTCAGATTTAATATTCCAAATGCATTACACAACGAACGGCAAAGCCGGCACGGATGAAACCAGAGCCGGAATTATCTTCGCGAAGGATCCGCCCGCGCAACGCGTGATCACTTTGCAACTAACGAACGACAGTTTTCTAATTCCGCCCGGTGCCGATGATTTTCCCGTCGAAGTTCACGGAACTCTGCCGAATGACGCCACGCTGCTCAGTTTTTTTCCGCACATGCATCTTCGCGGCAAGCGCTTTGAGTACAACATCGTCCATTCCGATCAGTCGAAGGAAACTCTACTCCGCGTGAACTACAATTTTTATTGGCAGTTGAGCTACAAACTCGCCCAGCCGCTCGCGCTGAAGGCCGGAACCGAATTGCAGGCCATCGCGTGGTTCGATAACTCTCCGAGAAATAGATACAATCCGGATCCAAATAAGGCCGTCCGCTGGGGAGATCAAACCTACGATGAAATGATGGTTGGATTTTTCGATGTCGCCGTGCCCGCCAACATTGATAAGCAACAATTCTTCATTCGCCACGCGCCAGCGCAAAAGTAATTCACTTCCGCTCAGTCGGCGCAGTAACCTCATCCAATATCGGCCGCGCAAGCCCGTGCAACTTCGGCGCATTCGCATCAGGCATCAAATCAAAAACGATCACTTCATTCTTGCCTTGTTTTAGCCACGCCCCCGGCAAATAAAGCGTCTGTTGTGGGCCGATATTCCAGTACCTTCCCAGCGCGTGGCCGTTCACCCACACCGCGCCTTTTCCAAAAAGCCGCATATCCAAAAATGTATCGCCAACATCTTTCAAGTCAAAAGCACCGCGATAAAAAACCGGCCCGTCAGTCAGTTGGTGTTTGAACTGAACTTGCTGCAGATCATTCATCGGCAAACAAAAAACCTGCCAACCTGTGAGCGCGCGGTCGCCAACGCTCACCGACTCCGTAATCCCTTTTCGATCATCGCGCAAATGCGGCCCAAAATTAACTCGTCCGGAATTTTCCACCAGAATATCCAACGTGTGCGCCCCCGCTGAAATTTCTATGTTAACAGGTGATGCTCCGCTTCGCCGGTCCGAGCTCCCCAAAAGTTTTCCATCCAAGTAAATCTGCGCGTAGTCCCGCAGCTCGTGAACATTCAGCGGACCACTTGCCGGCCCTTCCACGCGTGTTCTGTAAAGAATGTAGCCGTACGACTGCCCAAATGTTTCCATCGGACGCGGTGTCTGCGTTTCCACCGCAGTTCCCAGATTCGCCCACAGCGGACTCATCTCGCCCAAAGTGATATCCGGAATCTCAATTCTCGGAGTCGCCTCCGGCAAAGCAGGGAACTGCTCGTTCGCGCGGCGCTTCGCAATCACGTCGTGAAAAAGAGCAAATTTCGGCGACGGCACTCCCGACTCATCCAGCGGAGAATTGTAATCGTAGCTGGTCGTCTGCGGCGCATACGAGCGCTCGAAATTCGCGCCGTTCATAAATCCAAAAGTTGTTCCGCCATGAAACATATACAAGTTCACTGAAAATCCTTGCGCCAGCATCCAATCCAATTCATCCGCTTCGCGTTTTCCATTCGTCGTCTGATGCGGCTTGCCCCACGCATCAAACCAGCCGTCCCAATATTCTTGATTCATCCGCAGTCCGTCCGGACGAAACTTCGCCAGTGTTTCAAATCCCTTTTTCGCATCGCCCGGACCGAAATTTATTGCCGCCGCAACATTTGCCAGAGT
>DASYNR010000052.1:0-5377 GCA_036008485.1 Candidatus Acidiferrales bacterium
TTTTCGCGCTGTTCATTTTCTCCGGGCAGTTTTTCCGGCTCGACGATTTTGTAGTCGGATACCGTGAACACTTCCAGGACGCCGCAATTAGCGGGCACCGCGTACAAAGTATCTGTACTGATTCTCGAGCACAGCGAGGAATTTCCGGTAAGAAACTGGATCACGAGCGAATTTGCGTTGGGAGATTCAGCGATTCCGCCGAGTGTGGCCGTCATTGAATGCAGGTCCGAGAACGGAATTTGTTTCGAGTACGCCCAATCGGCGGAATAGCTCGCGATTTTTTCCGTTGTCACGAGCAAGAAGCCGCCGTCTTTGCGCGGAAAAATTCCGGCGTTTGGATCGTCGATTGGCCACTCGATTATGCGGAGAGTTTTTCCGGTGAGTGCGTCGAGAAAAAGTGCGTGAAGGCGATAGGGTCGAACGTGATTCGGATCATCACGCCGCTGAAGATCGGGAATTCTTTCGCGGGTGATGAAAGTTGCAGCGATTACGTTATCGCCGAGAAATGAAATTGTGTCGAAATTTGCGAAGCCACGTCGCCGCTGAAGTTCGTCGCTATTTGCTGGATAGCCCTGCGATTTCAGGTCTACGCGCCACAGCGGATGATCGCTTGAGGCGTGGACTAGATTTATTTTTGCTTTCTGGGCCAGGGACGCAGTTGCGAAAAAGAGCGCGCACATGATGAATACTGAGCGCGTGTTGTGCTTGGTAATGCGCAGGCTTGAAGATTGGCGCATGACAGCCGGACGATAACATTGTTTCATAGTTGGGTAAACACCGCTTACAGCGCCTGCACCTACTTCGCAATCGGGAGCGCGAAGATTTGGATGGTCCCGCCGGAATCTATCGCCAGTATTTCTGCGTTTGGAGAAAGAGCCAGTCCCCAAATTTGGCGCAGATGGTCGGCCTTAATCTGTAGAGCGTAAATCCATTGGGCCGCCGTTAGATCGTAGACTGCAACGTCGAGCGGCATTTCGGCGGGAATATCTCCGGTGGACATATGAATCGCGTTCGCTTTCGCTAACGCGGCTTGCGTTCGCGTGGTGGCGACGGCGGTGCCTCCATTTTCGGCGGCGGTGAAATCTGTTGGGGCAAATGGCGATCGATTGCTCACGATAGCAAATCGTTGCCCGTTCGCGGAAGAACGCACCGGCCTGCCAAGTTCGTCAATCCATTTCTCCGTTGGATAGAAATCCTGCGCGAAGCTGACTTTTCCAGTGCGATCCACAACGCTGATGTTTTCCGGCGAGTAGACTGCCATTTCATCGTTATTAATAAATTGCGGAATGCCAACGCAGGGGTTGCAAATCGTGTGGTCGGCGTGCGCTTGGTCTGGTTTCTCGATGCGTCCCGCTCCAGGCGGAGCGTCAGGCATTGGAACTCCGTACTGAACGTAGGCGCCGCCGGGACGGCTTTCGCGCTGATTTGTTCCGCCCGGAAGTTTTTCGGGCGCGATGATTCTGTCATCGGAAACCGTGAACACTTCTAGCGCACCGCAGGGCGTCGGCGAGGATTCCAAAGTATCCGTGCGAATTCTCAGACACAGCGCGGAATTTCCAGCGAGAAATTGGATTACCAAAGACTTTGTGCTGGGCGATTCGGCGATTCCCCCAAGGGTCGCTGTCGTCGGATGCAAACCGGAAAAAGGAACGTCCTTTAGTTGCGCCCAATCGGCGGAGTAGCTGGCGATTTTCTCCGCGGTGACCAGCACAAAGCCGCCGTCGCGGCGTGGGAAAATTCCGGCGTTTGGATCGTCGATTGGCCAGTCGAGCGCGTGAACAACTTTTCCCGTGGACGCATCGAGAAAAACTGCATGAAGACGATAGGGGTGAATGTGATTTGGATCTTCACGGCGTTGAAGATCGGGAATGACTTCGCGCGTGACGAATGTTGCAGCGAGGGTGGAGTCGTTTACAAATGAGATTGTATCGAAATTTGCGAAGCCGCGGCGGCGTTGAAGTTCGTCATCACTTGCGGGATAGCCTTGCGATTTCAGGTCAACGCGCCACAACGGATGATCGCTGGACGCGTGAACTTCCTTAATCTTGGGTTGCTGGGCAGTGGAGGTGGCTGCGATAAATAGCGCGAACATCATGAAAATCAACTGCGCGATGCGTTGGCCGATGCGCGGTTTTGAAAATAGACGCATAAAGACTGGAGGATAACATTGTTTCGCGCTTGAGTAGACATCGTTCGCGCGCAAGAGGCTGACGACTCAAGACCAGAGCCACCGAGTCGAAGTGGGGCAAAGTAAAAAGCCGAGTGGCTTGGAAAGCTCGCCACCCGGCTTTTTTCTGAGGAGAAACTATTTCACTTGGTACTCGATAACTGTGCTCAACCCCCTTTTCTAAACTAGTTCGGCATCAGAACTGTGTCGACGACCTGGATGACGCCGTTGGATTGGAAAACATTTGCGATGGTGATTGTGGACATGCCGCCTTTTTCGTCGTGGAGCACGATTTTGCCGTCATGCGACATCGCCCAGATTGATCCGCCTTCGACCGTCTTCAATTCCGCTTTGCCATTTCCCGCCTTGATGAGCTTCATGATGTCGCCCGTGCTGAGTCTGCCTGCGACAACGTGATAGGTGAGAATTTTGGTGAGCGTCGCCTTATTTTCCGGCTTCACGAGCGTGTCAACTGTTCCGGCTGGAAGTTTGGCGAACGCTTCGTTGGTGGGTGCGAAAACTGTGAACGGACCTGCAGATTTCAGCGTGTCAACCAAACCTGCTGCTTTCACGGCGGCAACGAGCGTGGTGTGATCGGCTGAATTTACGGCGTTATCGACGATGTCTTTGGTGGGGAACATTGCGGCGCCGCCAACCATCGGATCTTTTTGTGCTGCGGCGAGACCGACGCCGACGAGGAACAACGCGCAGAGAGCGAAAGCTAGAATTCGTGACTTCATTTTGTTTTCTCCTTTATGTCTTTGGCTTTGTGATTTGCTACTTACAACTGGAGTACGAGGGGGAAGGGAATTTGGATTTAAGAGATTTGAATTATTTTGGGTGAAAAAGGGGTAGTGAGATGCATCGAAAACGGGAGTTGGGTAATCTGAATGTGGAATTTGCGGGGGCGATTGATGGGTGAATTTGGAGAGAAGAGAAGATGGGGAATTCCGCCATGGGTGATCGATTTTCGGCCACGATTTGAATTTCCGGAGGCGGCGGGGCTGATACCTGATGTAGTGGAAGTGGCAATTATTGGAGGTGGATTTACCGGGCTTGCTGCGGCGGCATGTTTGCGAAGGATGGATCCATCAAAAAGCGTAGTGGTGTTTGAAGCGGAGACAATTGGAGCGGGGGCGAGCGGACATACTGGCGGAATGTGTCTTGGAGAAACAGCCGTTGGAGATTTACCGGGATTGGGAGATGTGCTGAAGGGGTTTTCCGGACTGCTGCGCGAGTTGGACGTGGAATGCAATTTGAGTTTGCCGGGCGCTTCGGAGTTGGCCCGGAAAAAGGGCGGCGCGAATTCGTCGATTCATTGGGATGATTCAGGCGATTTGCATGTGGTGAAGGAAGTTGCCGGCGGAACTATTGATCCGGGAAAAATGGTGAGTGGTTTAGCGCGTGCGGCGGAAAAATCGGGCGCGATGATTTTTGAAAATGCTCGCGTTGAAAATGTGGAGTTTAGCGCGCCGATTCGATTGCAGGTTGCGGGGCGCGAAGTGAAGGCGCGGCGGGTTTTGTTTGCCACGAATGCGCAATCATTGGAGTTGAGCGGGCTGGCGGGCAGCGCCCAATCGAAATTTACGCTGGCGCTGGCGACGGAGCCTTTGAGCGCGGAGCAGCTTTCAGAAATTGGGCTGGCATCCCGAAAACCGTTCTACACGGTGGATTTTCCTTATTTGTGGGGACGATTGCTAAATACGAATGGTGTGATTTTCGGAAGCGGGCTGGTGCATTTTAATGATTGGCGAGAAGTCCGCGCGCTGGAAATTGATTCGGGCGAAGCGGGCGATTTAATGCGGAAGCTGGAAAAACGTGTGCACGCATTGCATCCGGCACTGCGAGATGTGAAGGTGACGCATCGCTGGGGCGGGCCGATTTTGGTGGCGGCGGAATGGCAGCCGATTTTTGCGCGGCATCCGAAAAGCGCCAACGCGATTGTGCTGGGAGCTTATAGCGGGCATGGGGTCGCGTTATCAGTTTATTTGGGGAATTGGGCGGCGGAAGTAATGCTGGGACGGCGCGAATTGCCGAATTGGGATGTTAGCGAGAAATGACGGGCGCTATGGCGTTGAGACCCGCATTTTTATCGGCTAAATCGTCGCTATCGGGCTCTCTGAGGCGATTTTTACAACATGCATTATAATGCAGTTTTTGCGGCGAAAAACCCGAAAAGTGCATTATAGTGCACTTTTTGCCGAAATCTGGTAAAAACCGATTTACGGCCGGATTTGCGATGGTGAGGCGTTTGCAGGAGATGATTCCGCGGGATCTCGGACGTAGAGCGAGACGGTGACGTTCTGAAATTGTTGAGACTCCGATTGATGAAATGATTTCTCGAGCAGCGATCCCGCGCTGGAATTTACGATCCAATCCACCACCCACAGGCGATTTACATTCCTCGTTTTGAACTTCACGAATGGAATATTGGGAACGCCCTCGAAATCCCGCATGGTCATTTGATCTCCATGGGATGGAAATAAAATATTGTGCAGCGGAGAACCGGAATCACGCGACGTGTAGTATTCAAAAACTGCGCGAGTGGAGCCGTTATTAAAAAGAACAGAATCGTCTGGCTGAACATGGGCAGAAAAGAATTGCGCAGCCGAGCGCCAGTTCTCGGGATCGTCTGCAATTGTTGCGTAGTAGTTGTGAACGCCCCACGCGGAAAACGCGAGCAGGATGACCAGTGGCAGGGCTCGCCATTTTGTGGGAAACATGGAAATTCCGCGAGCAAGAACCAGCGCGAGCGCGGGAAGACTGATGGTCATGTAGCGCGGCACAAAAATTGGATGGGCCAGTGAAATCGCGAGGGTGACAATTGTCGGAAGGAAAAGCCAGAGCGTGATCACGCCGAGGGGAAAAGATTTTGGAGCATTGTTTTGTTTTTGCGCCCCCAAAACTAATTGTGCGATGACGGCGGCGGCGATCGCCAAAGAAATGCAGAGCATGATTATTCCGGCTTGTCCGGTGAAGAGGAGCAGGAAGCCGTAAAATTCACGGCCAGTTGGAAATTTCACCCAGTCGAGTTGATGATTTTGGGAATTGGCGTGAAGAAATGCGGCAACTGGCAATACGAGTAGCGCGAAATGCACGGCGCTGACAAAAATATTGCGCCAGGGAATTGGGCGTTTCCAAATAATTGCGGAGAGAAAATGCGCGCCGACGACGAGTACCGCGAAAAAATGCAGATATACCGCGGCGGCG
>DASYNR010000053.1:0-5214 GCA_036008485.1 Candidatus Acidiferrales bacterium
GCCGAATCGCTATATGGAAATTTCCGCAGCAGCACAGAATTCACGACGCTAAAAATCGCGGTGGTCGCACCGATGCCGAGCGCCAAAGTTAGTACCGCCGCAATTGTGAAGCTGGGTTTCTTGCGCAGCATGCGGAATGCGAATCGCAGGTCCTGCCACATTGTTTCCAGAAATGCCATACTGTTCATATGAAAAATCTCCTCGCGAATCTGCGTCGCGTTCCCAAGTTTCCTGTTTGCCGCGTAGCGCGCTTCATCGGGCAACATTCCGCGCGAAATGTTTTCTTCCGCTTCGATTTCCATGTGCGAGCGCAATTCGAGTGCGCGCTCTTCGTCCCATTTTTTCCGCCGAAAGAATCGTGACCGGCTCATGTCTATCCTTATGCACAGGCGACGAACTTCATTCGTGTCGCAAAGCCACCATCGGATCCACGCGCATCGCGCGACGGGCCGGAATGTATCCAGCGAAACATGCTACGACTGCGAGCAGGAACGCGACGGCCGCGAGCGTGATTGGATCATTTGGCGAGACATTGAAGAGCATGTGTCCAACTAAACGAGAAGCCGCGAGCGCGCAGGGGATTCCGACGACTAGCCCGACGAGCGCCAGAGTCAACGTCTCGCGCAGAATCATTTGTAAAATTGCGTTGCGCGAAGCGCCCAGTGCGACTCGAATCCCGATCTCACGCGTGCGACAGGAAACCGAATAGGAGATCACACCAAATATTCCCGTGACTGCGAGAACCAGAGCGATCACGGCGAACAAGCCAAGCAGGGTCGTCCGAAATTTCGGCTGCGCGGCGGAAGCGTCGACGAGCGCGCTCAAATCTTCCACGTCGGTGACAGGCAGATCTTTATCGATCTCTCGCACATCTCGCCGAATTGCGGCGGCCACCTCGGCAGAGCTGAGCGAACTCTTTACTACCACCGCGCCGCCCCAAAATGGTGACTGCGCGAACGGAACGTACATCATCGGCCCGGGATTTTGACTCAGCGCAACGTCACGAATATTCCCGACGATGCCGACAATTTCTCGGTCAATGCCGGAGTCGGGAGGAAACGCGAAGGTCATGTGCTTTCCAATTGGATTTTCGTTTGGAAAATATACTTTCGCCATCGCCTCGCTAATTACAGTTACGCGAGGCGCGCTCATTGCATCGTGCTCATCGAAATAGCGGCCCGCCAACAACGGAATTGCCAGCACATGAAAATAATCCGGCGTAACGGAAACATAATCCGCGGTTCTGGAAGCTCCCGCGGACTGCGCCGGACTTCCCACAATATTGAATGGGAGATTTACGCCGGCGCTGATCATCGGCGCGGGAACGACCATCGCGGAATTTTGCAAGCCGGGTTCAGCCTTGATTCGGGACATCAATTGATCGGAAAACGCGGACCACTGTTGAGGCGTCGAATACTGAAATCGAGGCAGCGAGACGTCGGCTTTCAGGACGTGATTCGCAATGTATCCCGGATTTACAGAGGTCAGTTTAGTGAAGCTGCGCAGGAGCAATCCCGCGGAAACGAGAAGCACCATTGCGAGCGCGATTTCCGCGGACGCCAGAATGCTACGGGCACGTCGCCGTCCGCCACTTTCACCGGAGCGTCCTTCGCCTTCGCGAAGACTCGTCTGCAAATTGGAATTTGACGCAAAAAGCGCGGGCGCCAGTCCAAATGCAAAACTTGCGAGCGCGGAAAGCAGCAGCGCAAATCCCAGCACGAAATTATCCACGCGAATCGTATTTAATTCCGGCAGCGTCGGCGCAATAAATGGACTTGCGTTTGACGGAAGGATCGAACTGAGCGCTTGGACGCCCCAATAAGCAATCGCAATTCCGGCGGCACCGCCGAGCAAGCCGAGTACGGCGGTCTCGCTCAGAAGTTGACGAACGATTCGCATTCGTCCGGCGCCCAATGCGGCGCGCACGGCCATTTCCCGGGCGCGTGACGTGGCGCGAGCAAGAAGCAAATTGGCAATGTTCGCGCAAGCAATCAGCAACACAAGTCCGACGGCGCTCAGCATCACAAGAAGTGCCGAGCGCGAGCTTCCGACGATATCTTCTTGCATCGGCGCGATGTGACTTTCCCATCCGGTATTCTGAGCGGGAAATTCCTTGGCGAGGTTCGCGCTAATTGCGTCCAGATTTGCCTGAGCTTCCGCGCCGGATATTCCCGGCTTCAACCGCGCGATGCCTCCAAGGAAATGTCTGCCGCGAGCGCTCATAAATGGGCTGAACAAAGGATCTTGAGCAACGGGAATCCAAACTTGTTGGTTAGCGGTAAGGGCGGGGAATCGAAATGTCGTGGGCATGACGCCGACAATTGCGAATGACTTTTTGTCTAGCCCAATCGAAGTTCCAACGACATTCGGATCGGCTTCAAATAGACCGCGCCACAGCTCTTCGCTCAGAACCACGACCGGCGCGGCACCGGGCTTGCCGTCTTCCGGAAGCAATCCACGTCCGGCGAGTGGTTTCGTTTCCAGTACCGTGAACAATTCCGGCGTCACAACATTTGTGTTCACAACTGTCGGATCGCCGTGGCCAGTCAACGTCAGTTGATGACGCGCGAACCCTGCCACCTCGGTAAAAATGTGATTCTGCGCGCGCAGCTCTTCCAAGTTCAGCGACGACCAGCCTGCTTCCTTAATGCCGTCGGCGGGTTTCGCCTGAGGCACAAAAAACAATTGCTCGGATTTTGGATAGGGAAGCGGTTTCAGCAGCACCGCGTAAACGACGCTAAAAATCGCAGTGTTCGCGCCGATGCCAAGCGCGAGCGTAAGAATAGCCACCGCGGAAAATCCGGGATTCTTGCGCAACATGCGCAAAGCAAACCGCACGTCCTGCCAAAGCGTTTCGAGGAATCCGATGCTGTTCATGCGATAGATCTCCTCTCGAATCAAAGTGGCATTTCCCAATTTTCTTTGCGCGGCGTTGCGTGCTTCATCTGGCGACATTCCGCGCGAAATATTTTCATGCGTTTCAGCGTCGACGTGAGTGGCGAGTTCGCGCGTGCGCTCCTGGTCCCATTTCGTTCGCCGAAAAAATCGCGTCCAGCTCATTTCAATCCCCGAATCAAAAATATTATTCGTATCGTAGCGCGACAAGCGGATCCACGCGGGTGGCGCGCCGAGCAGGAATCCAACAAGCCAGCAATCCCACCGCGGCGAGAATAATTGGCACGGCTACAAATGTAACTGGATCGCTCGGCGCGATTCCGTACAGCATATGCGCCACAGTTCGCGCGAGTGCCAACGCGCTAATCAAACCAATCGCGATTCCGATGAGCATCGTTCGCACACCTTCGCCCAACACCATTTGCACTACGTTCGCTGGTTGCGCGCCGAGCGCCATACGGATGCCGATTTCCTGCGTGCGTTGCGTCACGGCAAATGAAATCACTGCGTAAATTCCCAGCCCGGCCAGTAGCAGCGCCAGTCCGGCAAATGCGCCGAGCATATCGGCTTGTGTGCGCCGCGGCCCCAGTTCTTCGTCGACCAAATCGGCCAATGGAAATCCGCCGCCGACGGGCTGCTGCTTATCGACCGCCCAAATTTGTTCGCGAACGGATTGCGCAAGTTGAACGTGGTCCGTGGCGGCCTTCACGATGATGTACCGAGGGTCGTACCCAAGGTTAACTTGCTGCGAAAATGGGAAGTACATTTCGGGCCGCGGCACTTTCTCCAAGCCCGCTTGATGCATATCGCCCACAACCCCAACTACGGTGATCCACGGCGCTTTGCTCGCCGCGTCGCCAGTTTTGAATCGCAATCCCAGCGGATCCTTCCTATCCCAATAGCGGCGCGCCGCTGTTTCGTTTATGAGCGCCACCGGTGGCGCCTCCATTTTGTCGTGCGCATCGAGCCAACGCCCCTGCTTAAGCGTTACACCCAGCGTTTGCAGGTAGTGGTCGTTTACCTCGCGCACGTTTGTGATGTTCCTGATCGAAGACTCGCCCGGCGGAGGCGCCGCTTCACCCTCGATGGTTATGCCCGTCGCACCGCCATAATTCGCGAGCGGAACCCAAGAGACATATCCCGCGGAGACAACTCCCGGCAAAGATTCTATTCGCGCCAAACTCTCATCAAAGAATTCCACTCTCTTTACGGCATCGTCGTAACGCGGGCGGGGAAGAAGCGTGCGGAATATGGTGATCTTATCGGTGCGAAATCCCGGATCAAGTCCGCGCAGAGCGACAAAACTCCGAATCATTAATCCTGCCCCAGAAAAAAGCACGATCGCCAGCGCGAATTCCAGAATGACCAACGCGTTGCGCATTCTTCTGCCGCCTGCTACGGAACCGCGTCCGCCGTTCGCTTTTAGCGTTTCGTTCAAACTCAGCCGCGAAATTCGCAATGCCGGTGCCACGCCAAAAATAATTCCTGTAGCAAACGAAACGCATAGCGCAAAGATCAGTACGCCGGTATCGATTCCCGCTTGATTCGCCAAAGGAAGCTCTGTCGGAACCAGCGTTGCCAGAAGTTTGATGATCCCGGCCGAGAGCGCCAACCCGATTCCACCGGCCACCACGGAAAGCAAAATACTTTCCGTCAACATTTGGCGTACGATTCGCCCGCGCCCCGCTCCCAATGCCATCCGCACCGCGATTTCTCGTTGACGCCCTGCAGCGCGCGACAATAAAAGATTGGCAACATTTGCGCAGGCGATCAAGAGCACGAATACGACCGCCATCATAAGCAGCAAAATCACCTGACGCAGATTCCCGATCAGATGATCGCGCAGCGGCGCGGCGTAAGCGCCGACGTGTTGATTTGTATTCGGAAATTGCTTTTGTAGTTGCGAAGCAATCGTCCCGAGTTCGGCATTGGCCTGCGCAAGTGTCACTCCCGGCTTCAAGCGCCCCACCACTCCCAGGTAGTGGCCGTCGTGATCCTGTAAAGTTTCCGCGGACATTCCAAGCGGCGCCCAAATTTCGTCGCCGCGTTCTTCAAATTGAAATCCGCGCGGCATCACGCCTTTCACGATGTAGTTCTTGTTGTCCAAAACGATCTGCTTGCCGACGATTTGCGGATCGCCGCCGAATCGGGTCAGCCAAATTCCATAGCTGACAATCGCCACGCGATTGGTTCCCGGATGATCTTCCTGCGGCAGGAAATCCGACCCTATGAATGGACGGACGCCCAGCACCGAGAAGAAATTCGCAGTCACTCGCTTACCGTTCAATCGTTCTGGATCACCGTTTCCCGTCAAGCTCG
>DASYNR010000054.1:0-1679 GCA_036008485.1 Candidatus Acidiferrales bacterium
GCGCTTTGGCAGGTGCTGGATTCCGAAGGCTGGCAAATTCGCATGATTAAGGATCCAAATCTCGCGCTCACCGAATTAGCGAAGGGCGAAGCGAGTCTGGTGATTGCAAACATTGCCATGACCGGACTTTCCGGCCCCGTATTTGAAACGCTGAAAATACTTTCCGAAGCACCGGCTGGAAATGGCGATGGCGCGCGAACTCCCGCGCGAGTTTTATTTTTGGTGCCGGCGGGAGTTGCGCCCGAAGCTCAGCCGGTTCTGGAAAAATCCGGGCTGCCATTTTTATTGAAGCCATATCACCTGCACGATTTTCTGGGAAAAATAAGTGACCTGCTTCTCGAAGCGAATGCGATCACCGCGTCCATGCGAAATGTTCAGGATCAATTGAAAGTTGCGCCGCGTCCGTTGGTTCGCAGCGGCAGCCGGCTGGATTCGCGCCGCACGGATATGTTCGCAGGCCGCGGTGACTACACCATGACCGAAGAAGAAATTCTGGAATACGAACGCCAGGAATTAGAAACCAAAAAGAAAAAAACTCCCAAGCGCGACGATTATATTTCGTAGGAAAGTTATTCCTGCGCTCGCCGTACCTGACTTCGATCCTTCGTCGCCGCCAATAATTCCGACATCATCAAACGCAACGCCGGATGACGTAGCGTCGATGCAATTTCAGTCATCGGCACAAGAACGAATCGCCGCTCCGTCATTCGCGGATGCGGAATTTCAAGGTCCGCCGCATTCATAATCTTTGCGTCGAATAATAAAATATCAATATCAATTGTCCGCGGGCCGGCGCGCACAGTTCTTTTGCGTCCGAGTTCGCGTTCAATTTGACGAATCACTCGCAAAAGTTGGCGCGGCGTCAATTCTGTTTCCGCTTCCACGGCAATATTCAAAAACCATCCTTGCGGCAAAAATTCTACCGGCTCTGTTTCATAAAATGACGAACGCTTCACAATGCGCACACCTTCTTCGCCAAGACGCGTAAGCGCCTGCTCGATGTGCGCCGCGCGGTCGCCAAGATTTGAGCCGAGGGAAAGATAAACGGTGTGCGTAGGCATGTCGACAGCCGCTAAAATAATGGCTGCTGGCGGCGCGGAACTTCCAATCCAAAATGTTTGTAAGCCAGCGGAGTTGCCACACGGCCGCGCTGCGTGCGATCCAACAATCCAAGCTGCATCAGATACGGTTCGTAAATTTCTTCAATCGCATCTTCTTCTTCGCTCAGCGAAGCAGCAATCGTATTCAATCCGACTGGCCCGCCCGCATATTTGTGCAAAATTGTGAGCATCAAATTCCGGTCGGTTTCTTCCAAGCCGTGTTCATCTACTCCCAGCATCGCCAGCGATTCCTGCGCGACTGTTTTTGTTACCAGTCCCTTCGCGCGAACTTGCGCGTAATCGCGCGCGCGGCGCAGCAAACGATTCGCAACGCGCGGAGTTCCCCGCGCTCGGCGCGCAATTTCCACCGCGCCTTCGTCATCAATTGGAATATCCAAAATTTTTGCGGAGCGATGCACGATAATTGCAAGATCTTCTGGCGTGTAAAAATCCAAACGATGCACAATTCCAAAACGCGAACGCAGCGGCGCGGTAATTAATCCCGCGCGGGTAGTGGCGCCCACCAAAGTAAATTTGCTCAATGGAAATGGATGGATGCGCGCGCCGGGGCCCTGCCCG
>DASYNR010000055.1:0-3868 GCA_036008485.1 Candidatus Acidiferrales bacterium
CAACGCTCGTGGTAAAGCCATTCAACGTCCATGATGTGTGCGAGCGTGTTGCGAACTGAGCCGAAGCTGCCGCCAACTTGCTGCACAAATTGTTCGTCGGTCAGCGATTCACATCCGGCGATGGCGCGTTGATTTGCCCACGCGTTGTAAGCGAATAGCTGCTGTATTGTTTCGAGATCCATTCGTTCCCCTTTGTGTGACTAAGTAGATTGGGACTCAGCCGGAGAATCGCTATCATCAGTTCGCCCGGATTCCCACCGCTGCGGCCTTCCGGAGATAAGAAATCCCAGACAATAATAAATCGGATAGTTCAAGGCCACAGAGAAAATCCAAATAGTAATAACAGTCGCATTTCCTGCGTTTGCAAAGAACCTTGAAAGCCAGATGCCGGGGACCAGTGCATACACCAAATTCGCCAGAAACTCGAAAGCCCTAAACCGTGGCGGAGCCGATGCCTCAATTTCGGCGGATGAGAGATAGTTCACGGGAAGGTGAAATGGCGCCGCGCTGAAGATATGGAACCATAGCGCCATACAAACAATTCCGATTCCTATTCCGACGAGACCGAGCTTGATTGCCAGTTTGGAGTTGGGCATCGCTCACGCACTAAATGTGATGATCACAATTATTTCTCGTGCTTCGCCTGCTTTTCGGCCACTGCAGGCAAGTGGAACGATTCGGCATCCGACGGAAAAGTACCAGCCTGCACATCTTCGCAATATTCGCGAACGGCGCGCTTCACTTCCGCGCCCAGTTCCGCATAGTGCCGCGCGAATCGCGGAGTTGGCCCCGCGGTGAGCCCGACCAAATCGTGGTAGACGAGCACCTGTCCGTCGCAATCCGGGCCCGCGCCGATGCCAATGGTTGGAATGCGCAGTTCGCGCGTGATTGCGGCGGCCAGTTCGCGCGGCACAGATTCCAGCACGATCGAAAATGCTCCGGCGGCTTCGACGGCGCGCGCGTCGCGCAACAATTGTTCGGCGGTATCCGCCGTGCGGCCCTGCACGCGGAATCCGCCGAGTGCATTAACGGACTGCGGCGTGAGCCCGACGTGGCCCATCACCGGAATTTCCGCTTCGACCATTCGCGAAATTACTTCCAGCCGGCGTTCACCGCCTTCGAGTTTCACGGCTTCCGCGCCGCCTTCTTTTACTAAACGAAGCGCATTCGTTAGCGCAACCCCAGCGCCAGTGTGATAGCTGCCGTAAGGCATATCGGCGACGAGCAGCGCGCGCTTCACTCCGCGGCGCACGGCGCGCGTGTGATGCAGCATATCTTCCATCGTAACGGGCACGGTATTTTCATATCCTAGAACGACCATGCCGAGCGAATCACCGACAAGGATAATGTCCACTCCGGCCTCGTCCACCAATTTCGCGGACGGAAAATCATATGCGGTCAAACAAGTGATGCGTTTTTTATCGGGAGTTTGGTGAAAAGGTGCGGACGAAGAATTCGGCGCAGGATGCTGCTTGCGATTCTGAATGTCGGGTACGGTAATTCTACCGTTGCCCGCAACGGACGTGACGCTCATTTTGACCTCCGGTGCCGTTCCCTTCCGGTTCCGAAGTTCGGAACGGGTGCGGGATACAGCCCAACATACTGATATTAACAGATTTGAGGACTCGGGAAGCGATTTTCAATTACCCTGCGGACAAACTGAAACGCGAACGCGTGTTAGAATGCCGCGCAGATTCTACGACCATGTTCAAAAAGATTTTAATCGCCAATCGCGGAGAAATTGCGGTGCGCGTGATTCGCGCGTGCCATGAAATGGGAATTCGCGCCGTCGCCGTTTTCAGCGAAGCGGACCGCGCGAGTTTGCATGTGCGTTTGGCGGATGAGGCCTACGCAATTGGTGCCGCGCCTTCGCGCGAAAGTTATCTGCGCATCGATAAGTTGATGGAAGTTGCGCTGCAAGCAGGATGCGATGCGTTACATCCGGGCTACGGGTTCCTGGCGGAAAATCCAGCTTTGCCTCGAGCATGCGCTGCGGCAGGGATTACTTTCATCGGGCCAAGCGCCGAAGCCATGGAAAAATTGGGATCGAAGACGGCCGCGCGTCAACTTGCAAAGCGCGCTGGAGTGCCTTCCGTCCCAGGCGCGCTCGAGCCGATTGCGGAAATCGCTGAAGCACGGAAAATCGCGGGCGAAATCGGTTATCCAGTTTTGCTGAAAGCTGTTGCGGGCGGCGGCGGCAAAGGAATGCGACTGGTTACGCGCGCCAGTGAAATTGAGGGCGCATGGCGCGATGCGGGATCCGAAGCGACGAACGCATTCGGCGATGGGCGGCTATACATCGAGAAATATCTGGAACATCCGCGGCACATTGAAATTCAAATTCTGGCCGACACACACGGCAACATTGTTTATCTGGCGGAACGCGAATGTTCCGTGCAGCGGCGCCACCAAAAAGTGATTGAAGAAGCGCCTTCGCCGGTAATGGATCCGGAGTTGCGCCGCAAAATGGGCAAGGCGGCAGTAAATCTTGCGCGCGAAGCCGGATACACGAATGCAGGCACCGTGGAATTTCTGGTCGATGCGCAACGCAATTTTTATTTTCTGGAAGTAAACACGCGTTTGCAGGTGGAACATCCCGTAACTGAAATGGTTTCCGGCCTGGACCTGGTGCAATTGCAGATTCGTATTGCGGCGGGAGAACGATTGACGTTCGCGTGGCAGGAACTTCATCCGCGCGGACACGCGATTGAATGCCGCATCTACGCGGAAGATCCGGAAAATAACTTTTTTCCTTCGCCGGGGAAAATATTGGCGCGCAGAACTCCTTCAGGTCCGGGCGTGCGAATGGACGAAGGTGTCTATCCCGGCTTTGTTGTGCCAATGGATTACGATCCGCTGCTCGGAAAATTAATTGTATGGGCCAACACGCGTGAAGAAGCGATTGCGCGGATGCGCCGCGCGCTGGACGAATATTATGTAAGCGGAATCAAAACAAATGTTGATTTGTTCCGGCGCATTTTGGCGGATCCCGCTTTTGTGAACGCGGAATTTCACACACGCTGGTTGGACGATTGGCTCCAGAAAGAATTCAAGACAGTGCCGGAACATCTTGACGATAGCGCCGATGAGCCAGCAGAAGATGCGGCTCTACTTGGTGCACTAGCGTGGCATCTTGCGCAGAATAGTGCGGATTCCGCGCAGACGTCAGCTCCCGCGGAGGCGCCGTCTTCCCGCTGGAAACTACAAGGACGCGCCGAGCAACTCGAACGGTTCCCGGAGAAATGACCAGTCGATGAAACTCGAAATTCGCATCGGAGCAACGCGTGCGAACTCGCCATACGGCGCGAGTGCCGCAATTCCAGCGCAAAATATTGACGTGACACACCACGGAAACCGAATTCGTATAGAAATGCCCGGCAAAATTATTGAGGGCGATGCAGTGGAAGTTGCAACCGGAACATATTCCGTCTTGATCGGCGGGCATTCGTACGAAGTTCGCGTCGAATCGGCGCACAGCGGCTTGCGCGTTCACGCCGGAGCGCGGGAATTCGGCGCAGAAATTGACGATCCACGTGCATGGCGGCGCCGTCGCGGCGGTGCGCTGGAAGCCGAAGGGCGACAGGAAGTAGTTGCTCCAATGCCCGGAAAAGTTGTGCGCGTCCTCGCGAAGCAAGATGACGAAGTTGAAGCCGGCCAAGGATTATTCGTGGTGGAAGCAATGAAAATGCAAAATGAAATTCGATCGCCGAAAAAAGGCAAACTGGAAAGGTTGCTGGTTATAGAAGGACAGGTTGTGAATGCCGGCGAGCCGCTGGCAGTTGTCGTCTAGCCCGCGAAGTTCGACTTACAGCCAAACGACTACAACTCCCAAATTAATTCGGAATTATTTGGCCGGAGTGGCCGCGGC
>DASYNR010000056.1:0-4474 GCA_036008485.1 Candidatus Acidiferrales bacterium
GCCGCGAACGATGCCGCGATATCCGTATTCAGAAATGCCGTCGCCGTCACGGAATCCACGCGCATTTCGCTGCCTGCGTTAAATCCGTACCATCCGAACCACAACAGTCCGGTTCCCAGCGCCACCAACGGAATACTGTGCGGCCCGCTGTCGCGTGTTCGCCGCCTTCCGACGTAAAGCACAGACGCCAGCGCCGCGATTCCAGCGATATTGTGCACCACAATTCCGCCGGCGAAATCTTTCACGCCCCATTGCTGCAACATTCCGCCGCCCCACACCATATGCACGAACGGAAAATAAACAAACGTCAGCCATCCCGTCAGAAAAAGCATGTACGCCTTAAATGTAACGCGATTTGTGAATGCGCCGGAAATCAGCGCGGGCGTGATAATCGCAAACATCATTTGATAGGCGATGAACACCATCATCGGGATGGTGTCATTTGGTGATGGGGTTGAAAGTCCGATCCCGCGCAGGCAAACATTATTAAAATTTCCAATCACGCCGTGCCAATCGCCGCTGAAACACAATGAGTAGCCGTACAAATACCACAGCACCGTCGTCCAACCCATCGAAACGAAACTCTGAATCATAATCGCCAGAACATTTTTTCGTCCGACCAGCCCGCCATAAAAAAATGCCAGCCCGGGCGTCATCAACATCACCAGGCTGGTGCACAAAATCATGAATCCCGTGTTGCCAGTGTCGAGATGCAACATTCGATCCTCCTTGTCGTGCCAGAGCGCCCCAAATCGAATAGCAAATCGTTTCACAGAGCGAAACGCCCACATTCTTAGCACATTTAATCCATCTAGCAAGTTGTAATTGGAATTGTGCCGCGAACGATACGGCAAATAAAAAATCGGAATTTCCGCCGCAATTTCTCGCGACGAAAATCCCGATTTATCCAACCAGTTCTCGAATTGAAAACTAGCTTTCCATCTGCACTTGCAAAACTTCTCCCGGCAAACGATCCATCCTCAGCCGTGGATTCGCTTCCACCCGTGCGCTTCCGGCAACAACGGCAACGTTGGCTTTGTGCGCGTGCTTTGAACGATCGTGCAACGGACGTCCCGGAACTGGCCCGGAATGTTTGCTGCGATTAAATCCGCCGTGTTCGCGCGCACCGCGATCGTGCCCGCTGCGTTCGTGTCGATCATGTCCGCCACGTTCCTGCGGAGCAAAATCACGTTCAACTGTTTCAGGTCCGCGTGGCGCGCGTGCTTCTTTCGGACGGCCTTCGCCGCCTTCGCGGATCCATTCCATCTGAATTCCAAGCGTGCGCTCCATGTGCTGCAATTCTTTCCGCTGTTCGCGCGCATACAGAGTCGAAGCAACTCCGCTCAATCCCGCGCGTCCAGTGCGTCCAACGCGGTGAATAAAACTTTCCGCGCCGTCCGGCAAATCGTAATTGATCACGTGCGCGATATCCTGCACGTGAATTCCGCGCGAAGCCACGTCGGTCGCAACCAGAACGCGAAAGCGTCCTTGTTGAAATCCGGCCAGCGCCGCGTTTCGTTGTGATTGTGAACGGTTGCCGTGAATCATCGCCGCCTTAAATCCTTCGCGGACCAAATTCTTCGCCAGCTTTTCCGTTCCGCGTTTTGTGCGGGCAAACACCAGCACGCGTCCGGATTCTTTTGACAGCAAACGTTGCAGCATTTCTTGTTTTCGATCTGCCGCGACTTCAAATGCCTGGATGCGCACATTTTCGTTTGGCTTCAATGTCGAACCGAATGCCAGTCGCACCGGGCTCTTCATGTAGTCCTTCACCAAATGCACGACGGACTGTTCCAGTGTCGCCGAAAAGCACAGTGTCTGGCGTTCCTTCGGCAGCACCGACGCAATTCGTTTGATGGCCGGAAGAAATCCCATGTCCAACATGCGATCCGCTTCGTCCAAAATTAGAACTTGCAGCGCTTTGAAGTTAAAAAGTTTCCGGCTCAGAAAATCTTCCAGTCGCCCCGGAGTTGCCACCACCAGCCGCGCGCCTCTGCTGATCGCGGTCAACTGATGTCCTTCGGCCAATCCTCCAACCACCAGCGCCGCCGGCGAAAGTTGTTTGCCGCGCAGCACGTTATAAACTTCCACGACTTGCATTGCCAATTCGCGAGTCGGCACGAGAACGAGTGCTGCAATTCCCGGCGTGTTGTGTGCTAGCAATTTTTCAATCACCGGAATTAAAAACGCCAGCGTTTTGCCGGTTCCGGTTTGCGCCGTGGCCAGCACATCTTTTCCTTCAAGAGCCACTGGAATCGACGCATCTTGTACCGGCGTGGGCGTCGTAAACTTCGCGGCCGCCAGGCGGTCCTTCATATATTGTGAAATCTGCATTTCTGTAAAACTTTGCATTTACCTTGTCTTTTCTCTGGCGCGGGGCACAGCGCAACGCACAATCCGGGCTTCGGACGCACACAGCTACTTGCAATGGCCAGTTTCGATTTAATTTACGTTTGACGGATAGACTACAGCGTCATAGCGAACGTACGCTGAAGACTTAACGGAGGAGAACTGAAGGCGGAACTTCTTCGATCAGCCTGATTTCGACCAGATCAACCGCACCACACAACCGCGGAATTAAGCGCAAAAACACTATACCACACCTTGCACCGAAAGTGTGCACTTTCTTGGCACACATCGTCAGTTGACGACCGGGCGCTCGATGCGCTCCACGGCGTATACGGGCAAGGTGGCCTCTTCTCGTTTCAACTCGAGGCCGATTTTTCCCAGAACCGTGAAGATTGTAGGTAAACCGGCAAAGGGATTCGCGGCCGGCGTGACGCCGGGCGGCGGAGGCGGGAGGCGCATGGGAAACCAGCCTTCAGTACTTGCGGTGAATAACCCGCTGAGTCCGGTGTGGTTCACAACCGCCAAATCCGTCCAGTTCCCGATGTAGTGGACAAGGTCGTCCATATCTATGGCGCGTCCATTCAGGGGATGGCCAAAGCCGCCAACAAAACTGTGGCAGTCATCGTTATTGAAAGTGCATTCCTTCTCGGTGATGTCCAACTTCCGAAGTGTCGGACCTCCGCTGGCTACTGTGAGAGCGTAAACTGACATCGTTTTGTTCTCGACACGCGTCACGAGACCGAAACGATCTACGAGCAATCGGCGGATCATTTGCTGAATTGCGCTACGCAGTTTGCTGTTCTGAAGATTGCTGAGAGGGGCGGCGTTAGCGGGCGCTTTGGCTTCGATATCGTATTTTTCGGCAATCGTCCAATTTGGAAGATCTGCAGAAAGAAGCGGCGAGCCGTTGAACGGCACGTCATAAGCGATGCTCAGAAGCGTGGCCACCGAAACTGAGCGCGCAATCAAGTCACCGGTAGGCAGCACTTGCACGCGCGAGTTGCGCGGGTCAGAGGACGCAGCAGGCTTTATAGTGATCGTCGCAAATGATTGCGACTGAGCGACGGCTGGAAAAGCGACGAGCAAGAATACAGCTGCTCGCCAGAGCACGGACATGTTTCACCCTCCTAGGCAGCATTCGACGCCGATAGCGCAGAGTTTGTTCCCGTTATCTCCCCATAATTTTCGCCACAACATTCCCATCTCAGTGATAATATCTCGCCGAAACCATGCGAAAACTAACTGTACTCACATTTTCCGCTGCACTGCTTTTAACACTTACCGTTCGTACGAACTCACCTGCTCAATCCGCTCGCGCATCTGGCGGCAATTTCGTGCTTCACGCCGCGCGATTGCTCGATATCGAAGCGGGACGCATCATCTCGCCCGGCGAAGTTCTCGTCCAGGGACAACGCATCGTCGAAGTCGGAACGTCTGTGACGCATTCTTCTGGCGCGGAGGTGATTGATCTTGGCGACGTTACTTTGATGCCCGGATTGATTGACGCGCATGTGCATTTGTTCCTGCATCCTGGCGCGGAAGATTTGCAGACCGTTCAGGAATCCGTTCCGCAGCGCACGATTCTCGCATTGCTTGCCGCGCGTGATGATTTGATGGCCGGATTCACCGCCGAGCGCGATATGGGAACTGAAGGCGCAGGTTCCGCGGACACTGCTGTGCGGAACGCGATTGATCGCGGATTGATGCCTGGTCCGCGATTACGAATTAGCGGAAATGCGATCAGCATTCTTGGCGGACACGAAGACGCCATCAATTACAATCCCGACGAGCACATTTCTTCCAACGCCACTTACGCAAACAACACCGCGGAAATTATTACAGTGATTCGTCAGGAACTGAAAGAAGGCGCCGACTTTATTAAGATGTACGAAACCGGGCGCGATATTTTCCGTGACGGTCAATTCACCGCCGTTTATCAATATACGGAAGCCGAATTAACGGCCGCAGTTCAAGAAGCCGCGCGGAATGGAAAGCGTGTTGCCGTTCACGCAACGGGAGAACCGGGAACGCTTTTTGCGGCGCGCGCAGGAGTTGAATCGATCGATCACGCCGATCAGTTGAGCGAAGAAACAATGCGCATCATGCGCGATAAACAAATTCCCGC
>DASYNR010000057.1:0-3955 GCA_036008485.1 Candidatus Acidiferrales bacterium
CGCTTGCGCCAGGCCATGAAGCGCGTCGATCAACTTTGGATCGAGCTCCAGCGCCCGGTTGTATTCTTCAATCGCGGATTCAAGTTTGCCTTCGCCAAAAAAATCGATTCCAGCGTAGTAGTGGTCTTCCGCGGTCATCACGGTCCTTTTGCGAACGCCTTAATTCTACCATCGCGCGGCCACCGGTCTTCGAGCGTAGGGCGCGCGAAATGCTGAACGCGCTGCGCTATTACTGGATCATCTCGAAGGGCTATCGATTGCGCCCGTGGGCCTCGCCCTACATTTGCTGGCGAATGGAAACGTTTTTCGGCAAAGAAGCCGCTGACCTCGACGCGCGAAAATTCTTTGCCCTGATGTGGCGAGAGCGCGCCCGCATGGAACGTTTTCTCGAATGGGTGGCCATCCGGCGCGCCGCTCAGAAGTTCTAAACCGCTTCGTTTTCCGAGGCGCCCAACGGTGCGCAAGATTCCAAGGTTTTTATGTAGCGCAGGGGCCTTCAGCCCGGCATCTTTCCTTTTCCGCGACTTAAAGTTTCCCAGACATGCGCGACAGCAGCTTCCCCTGCGGCGACATTACGGAAATGATCAGGTGGTCCGTCAGTGGCACGTCGTGATCGCGAATTTTCAGAAGAAACATCAGCCGGTTATTGCCGTCCTCGGAAGCAAACATCACGCGCTGCACGGTAACCTGCGAAACCGCGCGCATCACCAGCCCGCGCTTCCACTGCGCTTTGAACCGTAGGTCATTGAAAAAAGAAGGCACCGGTGCAGCCGTGTAGATATCGGCGTCGCAAATGTTAATGGCCGTCTGAACCTGCACGGTAAGTTGGTCGGGGAAAGTTCTGATTATCTGCGAATTCTTGAGGAACTCATCGCCCGACGCGGTTTCGCGCCGCTGTAAACCGTCGAAGAAATCTCCGGCGGTCATTACCGGATTAAAATTGATGCAAGTTTTTCCGTCGCGGATCTGGCCCGATGTGATCGGAATCACTTCCTTGTATTCCACAATCGGTGGGGGAGCTTGGCCAAAGGCGCTCGGCAAAATCAGCAATGCCGCGCTGATTGCCAAGACTCGCAAGATTGTTCGCTGCCCGAAGCGCGGTAGCCACACCGACATGCTCCTATTATCCCTGTTCCGCGGCGTTTTACCCGCAATTCGCGAACCGCGCTTGTGGCGTATAATAAACATTAGCGTCGCCTTAGTCGACGCGATGCCATGGAAGATCTAAGAATCCTTCAAAAAACCGCCTCTCTTCACGAAGCACGCTGGTGGGAAGCCGAGCCTAACAACAAAGCGCATTGCTATCTTTGTCCGCGGCATTGCCATATCGGCGATGGCCAGGCGGGGTTCTGCTTCATTCGCGTGAACGAAGGCGGCAAACTGTACAGTCTTGGTTACGCTTCGCCCGCTGCTATTCAAATCGATCCCATCGAGAAAAAGCCCCTCAATCATTTTCTGCCTGGAACGCGCGTCTTTTCCATGGGCACGGCCGGCTGCAACATGGGTTGCTTCTTCTGCCAGAATTGGGACATCTCAAAGTCCCGGTCAGACCAGGTGCATTCCACGCACGTTTCGCCTGAAGATGTTGCGCTCCTTGCTATTGGAAATAATTGCCCGTCGATCGCATTCACTTATAACGAGCCGACTATTTGGGGCGAGTACGTCATCGATATTTGTCACGCAGCGAAAAAGCACGGCCTAAACACCGTCATGGTGACGAACGGCTACATCACCTACGACGCCTTCCACGATATTTACGACCAGGTTGACGCGGCCAACGTGGACTTGAAAGCCTTCACTGAAAATTTCTACGGTCGCATCACTCTGACGCACCTGCAGCCCGTTCTCGACACGCTGAAATGGCTGAAGAATGAGACGAATGTCTGGTTTGAGGTTACAAATTTGATAATCCCTACACTTAATGATGAAGCGGAGGAATTTCGCCGCCTGTCCGACTGGATATTGGAGAATCTGGGGCCGGACGTGCCGTTGCATTTCACCGCCTTCCATCCCGATTTTAAGTTACAGGACAAGCCGCGAACGCCGCCGGAAACACTGCACCGCGCCCGTGCTATCGCGCTGGAATCCGGCCTGCACTACGTGTATGAGGGAAACATTCACACCGATGCGGCGAGCACGTCGTGCCCTTCATGCAAGATGCTCCTAATCCGTCGCGGTTGGCATGACGTCCAGCAAAACCGCCTGAAAGACGGCCACTGCCCCAATTGCAACCTGAAAATACCGGGGCGGTGGAGCAATCCACGCGGCGCGACGCCAGCGAAAATATTGCAGAAAGCGGAAACCATCTCGACGGAGCGATACGGCCATCTGAATCTATAACCCACCTGCGTGTTCTTAGAAGATTGAAGTAACTAATCTGCGCGGCCATCCGTACTAATAATGTTGCGGGGAAAATGACGGAATCAGCCAATGAAGTTGCAATCCGAACCGACCGGGTCTCCAGAAGTTATCAAATGGGTGACGCATTTGTGCATGCGGTCGACGACGTCACCGTAGCCATCCGACCAAAAGAATTCGTAGCGCTGCTCGGAAGTTCCGGCTCCGGAAAATCCACTCTGCTCAATTTGATGGCGGGACTGGATCGTCCCACTTCCGGCGCGATTTTTGCGCACGGGCGCAATCTCGCGGAAATGAGCTCCGCAGACCTCGCGCAACATCGCAACCACACCGTCGGCATGGTTTTTCAGGCGTTCAATCTTCTTCCGCGCATGACGCTGGAAGAAAATGTGGAACTCCCGCTGCGTTTGGCTGAAGTGGATCGCGACGAACGCCCCAGCCGTGTGCGCGAAGCTGTCGAACGCGTCCGCCTGTCCGCTCGCTTGACGCATCGCCCCAGTGAATTGTCTGGCGGAGAACAGCAGCGCGCCGCGCTGGCGCGCGCTCTTGTAAATCGCCCCACAATTCTGCTGGCCGACGAGCCCACCGGAAATCTGGACAGCGTTACGGGCGACGCCATCCTTCATCTCTTGCAGGAAATTAATGAATCGCTTGGCATGACTATTGTAATGGTCACCCACGATCGCGATCGTGCGGCGCGCTATGCCCATCGCATCGTCACCATGGGAGACGGAAAACTGCTGAGTGACGGAAACAAAATATGAAGACGCGCGACCTCACCGAACTAGCCGCCCGCAACCTCCGCGAAGCGTTGCTGAGGAATTCGCTCACCACGCTCGGCATCGCTGTAGGCGTCGCATCGCTCGTTGCCATGCTATCGCTGGGAGTCGGATTGCAGGAGCTCGCCAACAAAAAGCTATCGAAGTCGGGCCTGTTCGACGCGGTTTTTGTAAGTTCGCGCGCGAATCAGCGAGGCTTCGGACGCCCCGCACAGTCCGAAACGGCAACCCGAGAACCGGCGAAGATCCTCGATGACGAAGCGCGCCAGAAAATTGCCGCCCTCCCAAATGTCGTGGAAGTTTATCCAGAGATTCGTTTTCCCACCGAAATACAATTTGAAGGCAAGCCGTTCTCCACGACCGTCGCTGGAATTCCGCCCTCGGCAAAAACAGAAGGCGCCTTCGATGGCATGAAAGGGAATTTCTTTTCCAGCCCGGATGCCGACGAGGCGATTCTTCAGATCGAATTCGCGAAGGATCTTTCCAACCAGCCTGATTCGTTGATCGGAAAAAACCTCGTACTGCGTTACGCGGAGCGTCAAGCGTTGCCCGCCGAGCCAAGTCCGAAGAAAAGTGACCCTGACAAACCATCTGCAAACTCTACCGATGAAGTGACCGGACAATCGCCCGGATTTTCGATCCTTCCGCGCGAAAAGACTTTCCACATCATCGGCATTGTCGAGACCGAACCCGCAACAAGCGTGGGGTCATTTGGCCGCGGACGGCTGCTGATTCCGATGCAAGTCGCCGAAATTCTGCGCGTCGCCCAAGCCAATGACCTGCGCGGGCTGTTACGGCGCTCCAGCTCCAAACAAACA
>DASYNR010000058.1:0-10907 GCA_036008485.1 Candidatus Acidiferrales bacterium
AATCGTCTTTTCCACCCTTCTCCCTGTCTTCCACCTCCACCAAATCCACGCCACAAAAATCGCCAAAACTCCCGCCGTCGTATCCAGCGCCGAATCCCACGCCGAAGCTCCTCGCCCCGGCACAAATGACTGGTGATACTCATCCAGTCCCGCGTAGCACGCCACGCAAAATATCGTAATCAGCGCCCATTTCCATCGCCACTCGCGCCGCCCCGCTCGAATCGCGTAAAGCAGCAGCAACGTGAAAACGAAATACTCGAAAACGTGTCCGCCCTTGCGAATAAAATGATGTATCTCGTATAGCGTCCTGATATCCGCATTCGGCAGCAGCCATCGCAGAAACGGCATGACGTGCCCGAAAGTTTTTTCAGAAGTGAAATGGCTGGTCGACGCATACGAAATCACCACCGCCCAGAAAATTGCCGGCAGCCAGTATCGAATCCATCTCATTTCAAAATTTTCTCGTCCAATTCATCCCCATCCATATTTTGCCTTTGCCTTGCCCGCCTTACTCCACCCGATAATTCGGCGCCTCGCGCGTAATCACCACATCATGCACATGGCTTTCCCTCAATCCCGCCGTACTTATCCTCAGGAATCTCGCCCGTTCTTGCAACTCCGCAATATTCGGCACGCCGCAATATCCCATTCCGCTTTTCAGTCCGCCCACTAATTGTTCGACAAGCGCTCCCAGCGCGCCCTTATATGGCACTCGACCTTCCACGCCTTCCGGCACAGTTTTTCCGCGCTCGGTAGTTTCCTGCGCGTAGCGGTCCGCCGTCCCGCCTTGCTCCATCGCCGCAATCGTCGCCGCAATCGACCCCATTCCGCGGTAGCTCTTAAATGTCCTGCCCTGATACAAAATCGTTTCTCCCGGACTCTCTTCCGTTCCCGCAAAAAGTCCGCCCATCATCACCACCGAAGCCCCCGCCGCAATCGCCTTGGTAATATCTCCCGAATATTTTATTCCGCCGTCCGCAATGATCGGACATCCCGACCCCTGCGTCGCCCGCGCCGCTTCCAGAATCGCCGTAATCTGCGGCACTCCCGCGCCGGTCACAATCCGCGTCGTGCAAATTGACCCGGGCCCAATCCCCACCTTGATTCCATCCAGTCCCAGCGCCACCAAATCTTTGGCACCCTCGAATGTGCCCACATTTCCCGCCACCAACTGCATTTCCGGCAACGCGTGTTTCACCGCCGTAATCGCTTCCATCACACGAGTCGAATGTCCATGCGCCGTATCAATCGCCAGCACATCCACTCCCTGACGTGAAAGTTCCTGCGCGCGCTCCAAATAATCCCGGGTCGCTCCAATCGCCGCACCGCAACGCAGCCGGCCGTGCTCGTCTTTCGTCGCATTCGGAAATTCCAATTTCTTCTGAATGTCTTTTACGGTAATCAATCCCTTCAAATTAAAATCCTTGTCCACCACCAGCAACTTTTCAATCCGGTGCTTCTGCAAAATCTTTTCCGCTTCTTCCAGCGTCGTCCCCACCGGCACCGTGACCAATTTCTCTTTGGTCATCACGTTGCCCACCGGCTGATCCAAATTCTTTTCAAATCGCAAATCGCGATTGGTCAATATACCTACGAGTTTAGTGCCCCGAGTCACCGGCAAACCGGAAATCCGGTACTTCGCCATTATGTCCGTCGCCTGCCGCACCGTCAGCTCCGCCGAAATCGTCACCGGATCCACAATCATTCCGCTTTCACTGCGCTTCACCCGGTCCACTTCCTCCGCCTGCCGCTCCACACTCATGTTTCTGTGAATAATTCCAATCCCACCCTGCCGCGCAATCGCAATCGCCAGCCGGCTTTCCGTCACCGTGTCCATCGCCGCCGACACCAGCGGAATATTCAGCTGAATTTTCCGAGTAAAATTCGTGCGCGTGTCCACCTCCGCCGGCAGCACCGAAGATTTCCCCGGCACCAGCAGCACATCGTCAAACGTCAACCCCTCCAAAAATCCCCCGTCCTTCATCACCATCCGCTCTCTCCTATGTAGCGGCAACCTTCAGGTTGCCATCTTCCGACGTTGCCTTCAGGTAGCACCGGCACTCCTGCCTGCCCTGAGCCTGTCGAAGGGTCGGTGCGCTGTGCTCTCTCTGTGTTCTCTCTGCGATTTCTCTGCGCGCTCTGCGCCTCTGCGTTAAGAGCCTTTGACTTGTCCCTAAACTCTCGACTCTAAACTCTCAACTATCGACTGTTCTTCCCCCAAAAACACAACCGCCCAGCAAGCATCTGCTGGGCTGCACTACTTCCATAAACTCGGCGCCAAAGCGCATTTCCAAACCACATACATAGTTGAATCCACGATTTTAGGCGCATCAACCACTCACGTCAAGCGCACCACACCAACGCCGAATTTTCTACCCAGCTTTTCTAAATTGTTACGTCTCGTGCCGGATTTCGCAACGCAGGGACAGTGAGCGGAATACACCACACGTCCGAGTATCGAGAATTCCATACTGTTGCTGTATCTTTGTTACATGGTTGATGGCTCAGATCCCAGAGTGCGGGCTCTCTCTGTAGACGAATACTTGGTGAAGCTGCGTGAACAGGTTGATGCTCTTAAAGTCTGGTCTAACACACCCGATATCCGCTTTTCTTCCAAGACGCGCGAAAGGGTCCTACTCTATTTCATCAATCGCGCCGTGCAGATCGGCGAAGCCGCTTTCTACATTCCGAAATTGCGGACACCTCTCGCGTTGTTTGCGCGCACTCTTTGTGAGGACCTATTTTTATTGTTCTGGGCTTCTCAAAGTGAGGCGAAAGCTCTTGAATTCGAGAAGAGAGCTACTTCGGCGTCGCTGACAGTGCTCCGAAAGAATCTTGAGCAGAACCGAGCGAGGATTAGGCACAGAGAAACGGGTGAGGATGTCACACAACAGTTCTTGCCGGAGATAAAGGATCTTATCTCCGAAAGTCCCCAAATTAGAACTCTGGCTTTTGAGTCGGGCTTGGGAAAAGTCTACGATATCCTGTACCGATTCAACTCGTTGGATGTTCATGGCAATACTTTTGGATTGCCACTGGACGAAGATAAGAATTCAATTCCCGTTATAGTTTCGGCGATTGTCGCCTTCCTGAGGGCTATGCTTTTCATCGTTAAGGGTGAGGCGGCTACCGCTGAAGATATTCTGCAGGTTTTGAATATCCGCTCCGTCGAGGAAGATCAGATGTAGCGGAATAAAGAAGTTCAGCGATGAGGTCGGGAATACCATCCGAATCTGTTCCCGCATCTTTCCCGGAAATTATTTTCAACCACTCACCAGATTCCGCTTGACAACTATATACTAACATGATAATATAGATTGCAGGCTAGGACGCTCCATTCGAATAGCAATTCCAAAAATGGAATCTGCCCTCCTGCCGGACTCAAAAATCCATTGATTTAGTCAGCTTATTTGATCCAGCCCCTTCATTCGGGGAAGTCCTTTAGATTCAGCAGGATGTATGTATTTAGTAGTAATCGGCCTAAGCCCTTTGTTTTGATATTGATGCTAAAAACGCCCCACCTAACTCCTTTGTTTTGACACTGATGCGCGTAACAGGGGGGGTAGGGGAGGGGGTAGGTCAGGCACCTTGGCCGTCATTCAGAGGAGGAACCGATCAGGTTCCGACGAAGAATCTCGGGGTTGTTTGGAAGTTGACTGGATGTAGCCTCGATCCGTGGTATGAAGGCAGCACAATGCGCGAAGTCTTTCATGTCTACACTACGGCCAGCAAGTCCCGCGTTATTTATGTGGGAATGACCAACGACTTCGCCCGGCGAGTTCGTGAGCACAAGGAAAAAGATACGCAAAGCTTCACGAACCGATTCAACGTGGATCGCCTGGTTTGGTTCGAGGAGCACGGCGGGCCGCGCAGCGCGATTGCGCGAGAGAAGCAGATCAAGGGATGGGCGCGCGCGAAGAAAATCGCGTTGATTGAAACTAAGAACCCGCAGTGGAAGGATCTGAGTATCGACTTCTAGCGCGGAAACGGCAAGCAGAGACAAAAGGAAAAAGCAGATTCTTCGGCCTTCGGGCCTCAGAATGACGGCTTAAGGCGGGGCCGCTCAGAATGGCGGCCTAGGGAAAGGGCGCGCAGCCAACGCACACGCCGTCATTCAGAGGAGGAACCGATCAGGTTCCGACGAAGAATCTCGGGTTTGTTTGGAAGTTGACTGGCTACGGGCACTTGCACGTGTAGCCCGCGTTCCCCGAACGCGGGGATTCTTCACGCGGCCATAGCGAAATTAGCCGCATCCGGTATAATCGCCGCGCACACCATTCAATTCCATGCGGCGAACATGGCAACGGGAGACGGATCGAATGTCGAAAAACGAATTTGAAAATGTTTCTGTGAACGCGCGGAGCGTCGGAACGCGACGCGCTGGAAAAACTCGCGCGAAAATAATTCTCGGAATTTCCTCCGCGTTACTCGCCGCGATATTAATTTTTGCCGGCGTCGCAATTCGCGTTCACGCGCAAGGTCAAGGCGGAGAATCCGCGGACATGATCGCGTATCGAACCGCTATGGAAGACGCCGACCAGAAAATTCTGGCCGAGGAACTCGCACATTCTGAATTGATGAAGAATCTTGAATATCTCACGACGCAAATTGGCCCGCGCTTAACCGGCGGTCCGCAAATGCAAGCCGCAAGCGCGTGGACGCTGAAGCGGTTCAAGGATTACGGAATTGACGCGCATCTGGAAACCCAGCAGGTTCCGCACTCCTGGACGCGCGGCGCGGACACCGCGGAAATTACCGCTCCGATTCAACGGCGAATCGAAATCCGTTCAGCAGGTTGGAGCAAAGCAACCGGCGGCGTTGTGACCGGAAATGTTGTGTGGCTGGAATCGCAAACGCCTGAATCGATTGCCGCGGCCGGCGCGAAGTTGAAGGGCGCGATCGTGATGATCGGAAAGCCCTCGAATGTTTGGCTCGATGGACAGAATCCTGAAAATGCTTACGACGCGGTGATTCCTCCGCAGGTTGGAGTTCCCGCAGCACGCGGCGGCGCAGGTGGCCGTGGCGCAGCAGGAGGTGGAGCACGCGGTGGCGCTCCCCAAACAAATCCTTTGGTGGATGCGGGCGCGGCAGTTGTGGTGCGCGACAGCGGAAAACCGTGGAACCTTTTTAATATGGGCGGCGCGGGCGGAAATTATGCACCGTCGGCAATTCCCACCGCGTTTCTGACGCACGAAGATTACAGCTTGATTTATCGGCTGGCGCAGAGCGGCACGGTTGCGATGCGCGTAAATCTGGATGGAAAATTTAGCGATGGCCCGAGCGACGCTTCGATTACTGTGGCGGAAATTAAGGGCAGCCAATTTCCGGACGAACGCGTAATCATCGGCGGACATTTGGACTCGTGGGATCTCGGTCAGGGCGCGCTGGATAACGGCACGGGCGCGATGTCTGTGCTGGAAGCCGCCCGTACGCTGAAAGCGCTGGGATGGAAGCCCAAGCGCACCATTACATTTATTTTGTACACCGGCGAAGAAGAAGGCGGCATCGGCGTGCGAACGTTTTTGCAAAATCACGCCGCGGAAATTCAGAAAATTGATGCGTCGCTCGTGGACGACACCGGCACCGGAAAAATTCTGACTATCGCGATGGAAAATCTGTGGGAAACCATGCCGCAGATGATGCAAATCTATCGTCCCATGCAGGAAGTTTTGAATTTACAACCGCTCAGCACGCGATATTACGGCTCGTCGGATCACGTTGCGTATCTCGGTCAAGGTGTGCCGTCATATTTCGCGGTTCAGACGCCGTCGTATTACCGCGAAGCGCATCACAGTCAAACGGACACGTTCGACAAAGTGATTCCGGAATTTGTGAATCAAGGCGCGCAGACGTTGGCGATGTTTGCGTGGAACGTCTCGGAAATGACGCAGCCGCTGCCGCATCACGCAGCAACTGCGCCTCCGCCGACTGCGGCGCCGGGACGTTAGTTCTGGATTTCGGCGACACAAAATTGCGAGACATATCTCTCGCAATTTTGTGTCTTTCGCAAAGGCACACGCATCTGATTGGCAGAACGTTATGAAGCCATTCACTGCCAAAAGTTTTGTGCCGCAACGAATGCTGAAGCAACGCGACGCGATGACCATCGCCGCCGCGTTTTGGCCGCGCAGGCATAAATTTTTGCCGCCCTGCGTCGAGCGACTATTTGAAGTCGAACCGGGAACAAAAATTTTGGCGGCCGCGCATTGGCAACCGCAGCCGAAAAATTCGCCGACGTTGGTTCTTGTACACGGACTAGAAGGCGACATCAAATCCGAGTACATGTTGGGCACCGCGGACAAGGCATTTTCGCAGGGCTTTAACGTGATTCGTGTGAATCAGCGGAATTGTGGCGGCTCTGACGCGCTGACCAAGACGCTGTACAACTCGGGACTCAGCAACGATTATCTGGCGATTCTGATCGAGCTGATTGATCGAGACGAATTGCCCGCGATTTTTTTCGGCGGATATTCGATGGGCGGAAATCTCGTCCTGAAAATGGCCGGCGAACTTGGCCCCGCGGCGCCGCCGCAATTGCGCGGAATTTGCGCGGTAGTTCCTGCGCTCGATTTAGCACTGTGCGTGGATGCATGCGGGTTGCCACGAAACAGGCTCTACAATTGGCATTTTGTGACCAGTCTCAAGCGTCGCATTCGCCGAAAAGAAAAATTATTTCCCGGAGTTTTTAAGTTTGAAGGATTAGAAAAAATTCGGACGCTGCGGAATTTCGATGACGTAATCACCGCGCCGAATTGCGGATATCGCGATGCCGACGATTATTATTTTCGTGCCAGCGCGGTGCGATCGATTTATCGGATTAGCGTTCCAACTTTGTTGATCGCCGCGAAAGATGATCCGGTAATTCCGTTTGAATCGTATTCGGAGCCGGGAATCGCGACGAATCCGAATATCACTTTGCTCGCCGAAGATTACGGCGGACACGGATCATTTATTTCCAACGATTCCGCCGAACGCCACTGGGCCGAAGCGCGCATCGTTGAATTTTGCCAAAATGTTCTAAGTTCCGGAGAAACTATCCCACAGGTTTCTCAAGCGACGGGCTAAATCCGGGAGTCAAAAGTTGCGCCGGTCCTTCCTGCATTACGACCATGTCATCTTCCAAACGCAAACCAAAATCTTCCGGAATGTAAATTCCCGGCTCATTTGAAAATGTCATGCCTTGTTGCAAAACATCTTTCGATCCGCGCACTAAATACGGAAGTTCGTGTCCATCCAATCCCATTCCATGTCCCAATCGATGAGCAAAGTATTTGTAGTCTGCGCCGTAGCCAGCATTCGTCACAACTGCTCGCGCTGCATCATCAACAGTTCCAGTTAAATGTCCCGCGCGGCAAGCATCAAGCGCTGCGTCCTGCGCTTTGCGCAACGTGTCAAACGCGCGCTGAATCTTCTCCGGAGTTTTCCCAATCACCGTGCAACGCGTGATATCGGATTCGTATCCTTCCACAGTTGTTCCCGCGTCGATCAGCAACACTTGTCCTTGCTCCAACTTCTGCGGAGTTGTAGTTCCATGCGGTTGCGCGGCCCACTTTCCAACCAGCACCAGCGCATTGTTTCCCGGCAATCCCATCTTCTGCAATCCGCGCGAATATAAACTCGCCACGTCATATTGCGTCATTCCTTCCGTTGCTGTTGCGAATACGGCGCGATAAACGTCGCATGTTGCAGCGCACGCTAATCGCATCAATTCCAATTCGTGTTCACTCTTTCGCGCGCGGCATCCTGCAGTGATTGGATCGCCGAGAACGTATTCAAATTGCGGCGCGGCTTTGCGGAGCTTATCGAAATACGAGAAGCGCGTAGTTTCGTCGATGGCGATGCGGCCGGAATGAAACCCCTTTTCACCCAGCCATTTTCCTACGAGCTCGCCGGGATTTTGATCCTCCTGCCATACGCGAACTTCCATCGGCCAGCGCATCAGTTCGCGATAGCGGCTTTCCTCAAATCCCGGACAAAATAATAGTGGCGCGCCGCTACGGGGAATCACGCATCCAGCGACGCGTTCACTTTGTCCCCATCGAATTCCTGTGAAGTAGTAGAGGGAAGTCCCGGGCGCCAAATAAAGCGCGGCGAAATCTGGTTTTGCATCCGTCATTAGTTTCTGCGCACGAGCGACGCGCGCTTGGAATTCTTCGACGGTGATTGGCTTTGCGCGATCACCGAGCGGCTTCAGCGAATCGAACGCAGCGGGTAATGCGCCGCCAGATTGTTGGCCGCCGCGCTGCGCTGCGTCTGTGTCGGATGCGTTTGTGAGGTTTGGCAATAATCCAGCGGCGCCGAGTGCAGCGCTTGATTGTAAAAGTCTTCTGCGTGAAATCGTCATGTCATTCCTTGTACTGAATTAGAGTCATAAAGCCGTAGTCCATGTGCAATTGTTGGTGGCAGTGAAACAAAGTTGGGCCGGGATTGTTGGCGACAAATTCTGCTTCGACGATTCTATTCGCTGGAATCACGACCACATCTTTCATAACCCCACTCGTTGGTTTGCCTGCGAAATTCTTCAGCTCAAATGAATGGCGATGAAGATGAATAGGGTGAGCTTCGTCGCTTTGATTATCGAATTTCAGGCGATAGCGTTTGTTTGCCTGCACAATAATTGGATCGGTTTTTGGAAATGATTTCCCGTTGACGGTCCAATAATCCACCCAGCGATTACCTGCGAATTTCTTTTTGAAAACTAACGGAACAACTTCAACATTTTCTGAGTTCGCGCCGGATGAAACGGCACGATTGGCGGCGTTTCCGAAAATTGTGTAATCCCATTCGGCGCGGGCTGGAGCGACCCACTTCGGTTCGCCGGCTTGGTTCGCATATTCGACGACAACGCCGAGGCCGGCGTGACGGACGTATTCATCCACTTCACCGAGAATCCATACGCCAGGCTGATTCATTGTTACGACAGCATCGACTCGTTCCGCAGGACCGAGTTCCAGTATTTCTACTTCGTGCGGATTCGGTACGGGATTTCCGTCGAGTGCGACGACGGTGAATTTGTGGCCGCTGAGCGAAATGCTGTGCTGATATGTTGCGCTCGCGTTTAAAATGCGGAAAATTACGCGCTGGCCTTCGCGGACGCGGATGGGATCACCGTGTCCGAGTGAGTGACTGTTCACGGAAAAGTTTTTGTAGATGACGTCGAGGGTTCCGTCGTCATCCCCGCCGGTGCCGAGATAGCCGTTCCATCCGTGGAGCGCGAGAAAAACTTCGGCATCGTACTGGGCAGGATCATTCTTCGGCTCAATGTAGATGAAACCGAACTGGCCTGTGTAGGTGCTGCGCTTTAGATCGCGTCCAGCCGCGCCATGGCTGTGATACCAGCGCGTTCCCGAAGGGCGGGCAATGAAAGAGTATCGCTGCGTGCCGCGTGCGGGCACCATTGGACTTCCTTCTTCCATCGCGCCATCAACCTGAGAAGGAATTGAAAATCCATGCCAGTGGACAAGTTCTGGATTGGACGATTGATTCTCGATCTGGACCGAAACGTTTTGTCCTTCGCGGAAGCGGAGAATTGGGCCGGGCACCGAACCGTTGTAGCCGATTGTCTCGATGATTTTTCCGGGCGCGATTTCAAGTTTTACGGGAGAGATGTGCAGGCTTACGTCGGGCTTTGACAATTCGGATGGAGCTTGAATGCCAAGACGTGATGCGGCAGCCACACAAGCCGACGAACCGAGTAACGTCAAAAACTTTCTGCGGTCAACGATTGTCACAGATCGCTATCATGCCTTATTCCGCACATCTGAACAAAGTATTACGCTGCCGTTCTGCGCGACGCCTGACCCGCAAAGATGTTTGGGAGGCCCGCCATATTTGTTTCCAATTACTGGTTTAGAGCAAAGTGAAGCAACATCCAGAGCGCCCAGAAAAATATCCAAATCCAGCGTATTTTAATTCGTCTACCTGCAATTAGAGGGAGTTGAAACTTTTCGGAAATCCGCTTCCACCGAAGGCTCCAAAGTCGCCGTCGATACTTTTTCGGATTATTTTCTTGGACCAGGCGGGCCATGAGTGGCAGATCGGCGATCAAGTACCTCTGTCTCGTATCGAACCATTCTCCGTTATCGAGTTTGCTGTTGAAATAGATTCGGTTCTGCTTATAAGTTTCAAAAAGACCGTTGGTATCGCCAAGAAGCGCGTAAGCCTCAGCTTGACGGTGCATCAGATATTTTGCGCACTGATCGTGCGGAAGGCCTATCAAAGCGTCATGACAAGTCGACACGGTTTCTCGCAACTGACTGGCACCGAGCGCCGACAAACACAGCACATAGTTGGTGACGGCCCACATTTCCACGCCAGTCCGGTCCCGCCAATCCGCCAATAACCTTCGAGCTTTCGACTTGCGCCTCAGACTCACGAACGCGCGACCGACTTGCGCCCACGCGCTGACATCTTCATCGAAAAACGCCTTATGATTCGCCCAATAGCTCGCTACAAGCCGGGCGTATCCCGAGTCACAAAGTTGTTTGAGCAATATGCCGCGATATTTTTCTTTGGACCAAGCTGAAGAATCAGTGATATCGAGCAATCTCAGTACTTCCTGGGCTCCGCGGTCCGGGAACCAAGTACGCCATAGCGGTTGCCTGGTTCGCTTTTCGGTTTTGCCTCGCTCAACGGCGTACGAGGCGAGTGTAGAAAGTGCGCGGAGGGTCGGGCGCTTTCCGTTCCTGAGCAAATCAGATGCCTTTTGGTGAGCAAGTTCTTCCAGGTGAGCACTCCGGATCGCTTTCCAAGCGTGATCGACAGGCCACGTGGATTCCTCGTTTGGAGCGAAGAAGATGTGCATTAACGCCGCGAGAGTTTCATCCTTCGCGGACTGGCCGGGGGCTATCGCTTCGACGAGTCGTGCTAAAAAGTACGGGCTCGCTTGCGCTATCGGACGAATGATT
>DASYNR010000059.1:0-6146 GCA_036008485.1 Candidatus Acidiferrales bacterium
TTTGATGATGTCGGATTTATTGGTGACGGTGCCTGCGGAGTGGGTGTAGATCACGTCATCGGCGAAGAAGCGATCGAAGCCCGAGACGTTATTGGTTGCGGCGTCCTGCAGGAATGTATTCAGCATGGCGGTTAGTTCGCGCGCGGCTGCGGAAGGTGCGGCGGTTTGCGCCGGTGCGGATGCGCGAGGAGTGATCGCGGGGAAAATTAAAAGCATGAGTGCGGTCAAGATTATTTTTGTGCGCATTGGTTCTCCTGGGTTCGTGATTGTTGGGAGAGAGTAATACGGAATTGAGGGAAATGCAGCAAGGTGTTGAGTAAGTGCCGGAAATAAAACAGGGCGGGTTGTTCCCCGCCCTGATAGGGCTGAAAGAGATTAGGCGAGAGCGCGAGGCTGGCGTGAAGCTAAATCGTCTTTAGGATCGCCAACATGCGCACCCAGGCTTGATCGTGCGCGGTGACGTTGGCTGGAACTGTGTTTGCCGGATCTTCGCCGAGACGCATGAAGCCGTGCGCTGCTCCGTCATAAGTGACCGGGTCATATTTCTTGCCCGCGGCTTTCATTGCGTCGGTTGTGGCGGGAATCGTAGCGCCGATGCGGCCATCGGTTCCAGCGTAGAAACCGTAGACGGGCGCGTTTATGGCGGGTAGCGCCGCGACGTCTGGACCGGGGCCATAGAATACAAAAGCAGCGGACAGATCTTTGCGATTCGTGGCGAAGCGGAAGGATTGACCACCGCCCCAGCAGAATCCGGTCACGGCGAGTTTGCCATTTGCGGATGGCAATTTCTTCACGTAGTCAGCGACGGCGTTTAGGTCGGCTGTAACCTGATCCGGCGGGAGGCTGCTGACGGCACGGTTGAGATCTTGTCCCGACAATTCTATTGAGCCTTTTCCGGTTGGACCGAGCCCGGAGAGAAGATCGGGGGCAACGGCGATGTATCCATTGGCGGCGAGCTTATCGGCGACGGTTTCAACCCAGTCGCTCAATCCGAAAATTTCATGAATCACAATTACAGCAGGCGCTTTCGTTTTCACTTCAGGATAGACAATGAAAGCGTTGACGGTGCGATCGCCGGATTTGATCGGTACCCATTCTTGATGGCGAGTTGATTTAGCCAGCGTCTCTTTTGCCCAGGGCTGAGGGCCTTGAGCGAAGACGGGCGCGAGACAGAACAGAAAAGCGAAGAGGGAAAGTGTTGAGCGTTTCATGTGCGGGATTTTACCTCAATCGTGGATTTCAAACAAAATTACTCGAGATACGCGGGCCGCTGAATTCGTTTTTCTAGAAATCATTGAACCGGGCTGACTCTGCATCGGGCATTTTTTCAAGGATCGAAATCTGACCTGCCAGATCGTCGTCACGATGCGCCATTGTCAGGGTGCGTCCGTTATCAGAGAGCGACCAGTGGTCTTTGAAATAAAATTCCCGGCCGCCCGTATTCATCCGTGATTCGATCACGAGTTCTCCGCCATTCCATTGAGCGGAACTTCGTAATTTGAGCCCGCCAATCGAGTTATTCACTTCGACGCCGATTCGGCACGTGAAGATTTGCAATTGTTCCGCGCCATTTGCAGCTGTCAAAAGAATCTGCTGAATCACTGTTGGATCTTGATGCTCGATATTCATCAGAATTTGCTTCGGTAGCGCGCCACGCATTACGCTCTTTTCCAGGTTTTGTTTCCATACTCCGGTGAAATTCGGATGCGGATCGGCAACGGTCATAACTTATTTCTACCACAACTCGATGACGCCATTAAGCCGGCCGTTGACGGCGCGATTACGGTTGAACGGGTGCTCCGCCGGTTTGGGACATGGCGAAAATCAGCGCGTTTATGGATTGCGGGCTGCCGGTGAAAATATTTACGGGCGCGTGGCGATAGGAAATCATCTGGCGATAGATCACGTCTTCCAGAGTGGAATTAATTCCCCAGCCACCGAGATAGGAGAGCCGCAAATCGGCGTCACGATTGATATCGGCGCCTTCGAGCCACGGTGCGAGATCGGATTTTTGTCCGGCGAAGGTGGCGAAAAGATCGGTGGCGGAATTGATTCCAATTTCACGGAGAGATTGGGCGACGGGCGCGTAATCAGTACGGTCAAGGCGCGCCTGAATTTCATCGAGATTAATTTTCAGCGGCTCGGCTTGTCCCATGAAAACCATGTCGTAGCCCTGGCCGTTAATCGTGTTGGCCCAAACGCTGCCGTACGGAAAAACGTCGAAGAAAGTGGCGAGTTCGCTTTTCACGGTGCGAACGTCGCTCTCGTATAAAGGAACGTAGAGCGTGAAAATGCCGCCGGGATTCAGGTGATCCTTGACGGCCTGAAAATATTCTTTGGTATAGAGCGCCGCGGTTCCTTTTACGAAAACGTCCAGCGGATCGCTGGCGATAATGTCGTATTTATCTTTAGTAGTGAGCATGTAATGGCGCGCATCGTCGAAATGAATGGTGGTGCGCGGATTGTGCAGGACGTCGTAATCCTGTTTGTAAAAATATTTTGTGGAGGTGGGCGGAATCACCGGCTCAATTTCATCCACGGTAATTTTCTGGATGCCGGGATAAGTGGTGAAAGTTCCGGCGGAAACTCCTGCGCCGAATCCGATGCCGAGCACGGATTTTGGATCGGGATGCAACAGCGCCGCCAGGTGGCCGACCATGCGCTGCAATTTCATGTCATACGGTTCGGTGGTGGCTTCCACGTGGCCATTGACGTCAACTTCGATTGCGCCGTCATTCCATTGCGTGATTGCGACGGAAGAATTAATTCCCTCTCGTGTGTAGAGAACAGTGGATCTTCCGGCGTCGATGGCCATGCGGCGGCCATAGGCGATTAGTTCGCCGGGAATTGGATCGAGATCCCTGATTAGAAAGCCGGAGAAAATGATTGACGCGGTGAGCAATGCGATTACTGTGGGCGATTTATATTTCAGGATGTGCGGCACCAAAACGAAAAGCGAACTGACCGCGGCGAGCGCCAGCAAAACGCGCTGCGTATCCTGCGTTCCGATCTGCGGAATTAAAATCAAGCTGACCACGAGCGCACCGATAATTGCGCCGAAAGTATTTGCGGCGTAAACGCTGCCGACGACGCGAGTAGAATCTTCGTCAGATGACGCTGCGGCTGCGAGAGCGAGCGGAAAACTTGCGCCCCATAAAATTGTTGGCGGCAAAATGGCCCACAGGCAGCGCACCATATCGAGTTGAAAAATGTACCAGGGACTTGTGGTGAGCAGCGGATTCACGGGCCAGTATGGAAGCGAGTCGGCGATCATGTACGCCGTCCACGCGATGCCGAAGGTCAGAAAAATTTGGCTCCAGCCGAGCGCGGCGCGCGGCCGCACTGCGCGAACCAGCCACGCTCCGCCTGCGCTGCCGATGGCAAGGCCAATCAGAAAAACGGCGAGGATAATCGAGAAAACGTAAACGGTTGCGCCGAGCAACATGCCGAGAAGGCGCGTCCAAACAACTTCCGCGCCGAGCGCGGAGGCGCCGGAAAGCGCGATGGTCACATAGATGGGCCAGCGGGATTGCGTGTCGGCGTCGGCGCTATCGGCCATTTTAATTTCGGGCGCCGATTGAATTGGCGCATCAGGCGAATCGCCGACAACAGCGCGATTCGGAGTGAGTCCCGCGAGCATCAAACTGATGAGCGCGACGACGACATTGATTCCGGCGGCCACGAAAGTTGCTGTGGCCATGTTGAAAACGCGCAGCAAATAGAATCCTGCGAGAAGGCAGCCGAAAACGGCGCCGACGGTGTTGCCTCCGTAAAGCAATCCCCACCAGGAAACGCCGCGCGGCGTGGATTCGATCCAGCCGACGATGGCGGGAAGCGACGCGCCCATTAATATTGTTGGCGGAAGCAAAATGAGCGCGGAGACGAGCGCGCGCATGATCATGTTCGTCAAACCCGAACCGGCGCCGGCGAAATAGATGCGTTCAATGAGAGGAATGCAAACTTGAACGAGAATCCCGAAGGCAGCGATGCCGAGTTCCAAATAGGCGTAAATGCGCAGCGGATGCTTGCGCGATTTAATGCGCGGAAGCCAAATGCTGCCAATGCAGAGTCCGCCCATGAATGTGGCGAGAAGAAATGCGAGCGAGACTGTGGTCGAGCCAATTGTTAATTGGAGCAGCTGATACCAAACAATTTCGTAGATGAGTGCGGAACATCCGCTGCCGGCGAAGAGCAGCAATAGCAAAGGTAGGTAACGCGCGGCATTAAAAGTCGGGCCCGAATCTTGATTCGTATCATTCATAGTCTGCGGCATAGTGTGGAGCATTCTTATACACTGTGCGCGGCCTAGATTCAAAACGGAAATGCGCTTGGATGAGATGCGAGCGGGGAGTAGAATCCGCGAAGAACGGCGTGGGCGACAGGTCGGCCGAGTGGCCGATTTGGAGGTGCGCGTGAAGCGAACAGTTCCCTACATATTAATGATAGCGATTTTTGCGTGGGTAGCGCCGTGCGCGTTTGCGAGTGACAAGGCCGCGGAGCATTTGAGCAAAGGGATGGTGTTGGCGCAGAACGGCGATATTAATGGCGCGATTGTGGAATATCGCAAGGCGCTGAAGATTGATCCGGATTTTGCGGACGCGCACAACAATCTTGGGCTGGCGCTGGAAAAAAATAAAAATTTAGATGCGGCGATTGCCGAATTTCGAGAGGCGCTCCGTGTGGCGCCGGACGATGCGGTGGTCCATTTTAATTTGGGAATAGCATTGCGCGCGAAGGGCGACACGGTGGCGGCGATTGCGGAATATAACGCGGCGATTGTTGCGAATCCGGAATTGATTGAGGCGCGAAGTAATTTGGGCGCATTGCTGGACGAGCGCGGCGATTTGGATGGCGCGATTGCGCAATATCGCGAAGTGCTGCTGATAAATCCCGAGCTGCCGATACCGCACAACAATTTGGGGACGGCTCTGCACAAGAAACATGAGTTGGATGACGCGATTACTGAATATCGCGCAGCAGTACGATTGAAACCGGATTATGCGATGGCGCATTTTAATTTGGGATTGGCGCTATTCGATAAGTCGGATGTGGATGGCGCGATTGTGGAATATGAGGCGGCGCTGAAGATGAATCCGTATCATGCGAAGTCACATTATTATTATGGGAAGGCGTTGCTGTCGAAGGGTCGGAACGAAGAAGCGGCGCGGGAATTTGCGGATGCGCAGGAAATGGATCCGAGGTTGAAGGCGCCGGTAAATTTGGCGCAGAAATAGTTTTAGAGTGATGCTTTGGCGAGTGCGCGGAGTCTGTTATCTTAGGGGAACGAGATGCGGGTGAACATTCTCGAAAATTTTGTGAATTAATCATGATGGGAGAACCGAAGATGCGAAAGAATATTTTTGCGATTTGCGCGGTGGTGGCGATGGGGTTGGCCGTGCTGACGATTCCGGCGAAGAGCCAGCAGGACAAGAGCAAGCGGCCGAGTCCGCCGGCTTCGGCGCAGTGCAACCTGGGCGGCGGGCATGTGCTGAAGATTGATTATTCGAGTCCGCGAATGAAGGGCCGCAAAGTTTATGGCGATCTCGTGCCGTGGGGACAGCCGTGGCGGGCTGGAGCGAATGAGGCTACGACATTTGTAACGGACACGGATTTGCTTGTCGGCGGCAAGCTGGTTCCGGCCGGAAGCTACACAATTTTCACGGTGCCGAATCAGACTCAGTGGCAATTGATCGTGCAAAAAACAACCGGCGAATGGGGCATACCTTATCCGCCGCAAAAAGACGCTGGTGAATTGCTGCGGACGGACATGAAGGTTTCGTCGCTGCCAGCACCTGTCGAAAATTTCACGATCGGATTTGACCAAGCCGGCGGCAGTTGCACGTTGAATATGGATTGGGAAACAACCCGCGCTTCGGTGAAGATTTCGCCAAAGATGTAACGCCGAATTTTTCGGCGCGATCAGCGCGGCGTGGATCTGAAAATATTTGCGGGAACAGATTTATGTGAGCAATTGGCCCGTGTCCCCAGGGGCCGGCCTCAGGTGAAAATCAATTCACTGGGGATATAAGTCGAACAGGTTTTTAAAATAAGGAGCGGTGAAAATAGAGCGATGGGTGTGTCCAGCATAGTTCGGATGGCGATGAAGGCGCTGAGCCGCAACAAAACGCGGACGTTCCTGACCATGC
>DASYNR010000060.1:0-8910 GCA_036008485.1 Candidatus Acidiferrales bacterium
TGAAAACGCGATTAGCGGCCGCCGCGTTTCCCGCGCTCGTTCCCTTCGCGCTTTTCTGTCCCGGTATCGCAGTCGCGGCAGTTACCGAGCATCACGCGAATTGGCACGTATTACCGGTTGCGTTTTCGGTGATGGTGTTCAACTGGGTTTTGCTTCCGGGAGCGGTACTGGTTCTTGGCGCATTGCCATTCCTGCGCAACGTTCCGAACCGCGAAGTTGAACCGACAAACTGCTGAAACAATTCCGCCAGGAATTCGTCAGCAACCAGAAATTCGCAAACAATTACATCGCACAAAGAAAACGGCGGACTGAATCGTCCGCCGTTTTTCCTTCAGATAGCAATAGCTAGTTCCCTCGTCCACGTCCGGCGGCAGCTGCGTTCGCGGCAGCGGTTGAAGGAGGCACCAAATTCGCCGCGCGGAAATATCCGACCAAATTCCCGTACTCTTCATTATTGTGCCCGATGTTGCGCATCAATACTGCGATGCGCAACTGCGCACGCGCCGGACCGGCTGGTCCTGCGGGCGGCGTGATCATTTGCATCGCGGTTGCATCGGTGAGCGTGTCATACACGGAGCTGCAATACGTGATCGCGTCGTGCATTGCCTTCACGAGTTGATCTTTCGTTTGCGGAGTTGTTTCATATTTCATTGTCGCAGGATCAGCTTCACCTTTCGCCTGCGCGCAAAAAAGATAATTCGCATCGATAATGTGCCCAATCATGGAGCCAAAGGTGCGCACTTCCGGCATCGTGCCAATCTTCATGCTGTAATTTGCTTCCGGCATTTGTTCGGCGGAGCCGTTCAAGTTCCGGGCAACTTGATTAAAGGAACCCTTCACAAAAGTTGCGAGCGGATCCACTGTGACTGATGTGGGAGCTTGAGGCGCGCCTGAAGCTGGAGCAGTTCCACCTTGCGCAATCGCGGGAATTGCGGCGATCGCACACAACAATGCGCTACACAGAAATTTCTTCATCGAGATTTCTCCTTGTGGGTGCGTCTGTTCGTAGAGGGCGAGCCGAAGGCTCGACTGCTACGTTGACGCGGAAAATGTTTTGAATGCGAAGCCCATTTTCCGATGGCTTCGGCGATTAATTAAGCTGAGGAATCATAGCACGACCGATTCCTGATATTCGCCAAACACGCGGCGCAAAGCGTCGGAGATTTCGCCGACCGTAGCGAGTGTTTCCACTGCGGCACAAATTGCGGGCATTAAATTCGCGCCGGAACGCGCGCACGATTCCACTTCCGCCAGCGCTTGTTTTGTTCGCGCGGCATCGCGGCGCGCACGCATAGCTTGGACTCGCTTGACTTGCTCGCGTTCCACTTCTGGATCTAATCGTAGCGTGGGAATCGAACGTCCCTCATCACTTTGAAATTTATTTACGCCGACGACGATTCGTTCGCCGCGCTCAATCGCGCGTTGATATTCGTACGCCGCTTTCTGCACTTCGCCTTGCACATATCCAGTTTCAATCGCGCGCAGCATTCCGCCGTTGGCATCGATTCGCGAAATATAATCCCGCGCGCCGGCTTCGATACGATCCGTCAAGTTTTCAATCGCGTACGATCCCGCAACTGGATCAACTGTATTCGCCACACCAGTTTCGTGCGCCAGAATCTGCTGCGTGCGCAAAGCAATCAGGGCGGAATCTTCGGTCGGTAATGCAAGCGCTTCATCCATTGAATTCGTGTGCAGTGATTGGCATCCGCCGAGAACCGCGCCGAGAGCCTGAATTGCGGTGCGCACAATATTATTTTCGGGTTGCTGCGCGGTGAGCGAAGAACCAGCAGTTTGCACGTGAAATCGCAGGAGCAACGAGCGCGGATCTTTTGCGTCGAATCTTTCGCGCATGATGTGCGCCCACAATCTTCGCGCGGCGCGATACTTCGCAATTTCCTCGAGCAATCCGTTGTGCGCGTTGAAGAAAAAAGAAAGCTGCGGTGCGAAGTCGTCTACGGAAAGTCCGGCGGTGCGTGCTGCTTCCACATAGGCAATCGCGTCGGCCAGCGTGAAGGCAACTTCCTGCACGGCTGTCGATCCCGCTTCACGAATGTGATAACCGGAAATCGAAATCGTATTCCATCGTGGAAGTTCCGTGCGGCACCACGAGAAAATATCGGTGACGATGCGCATCGCCGGACCAACTGGATAAATAAAAGTTCCTCGCGCGATGTATTCCTTCAAGATGTCGTTTTGCACGGTGCCGGAAAGTTTTTGCAGATTCGCGCCTTGCTTCCGCGCAACCGCAACGTAAAGCGCCAGCAGAATCGCGGCAGTGGAGTTGATCGTCATAGAAGTGGAAACACGCTCGAGCGGAATTCCATCGAAGAGCGCTTCCATATCTTCCAGCGAATCAATCGCCACGCCAACTTTTCCGACTTCGCCTTGCGCGAGCGCGGCGTCGGAATCCATTCCAATTTGTGTGGGCAAATCGAACGCTACGGAAAGGCCCGCTTGTCCCTGGCTCAACAAATATCTGTAGCGGCGATTGGATTCCGCGGCAGTGCCGAATCCTGCGTACTGGCGCATCGTCCACAAACGGCCGCGATACATGGTGGGATAAATTCCGCGCGTGTAAGGAAATTCGCCGGGATATCCATCTTCAGTTTCGTAGTCCCAGTTCACCTGCGATTCGGGACCGTAAAGTTGATCGAGACTGATGTCCGTGATATCCCGCGTCACCGCCGAGGTTGTCGAATTTCCCGGATTGTCGTTGGCTCTCGTCATGAATTTATTTATCGCTACGCAAAAGCGTGCGCGTCACGGAACTCTGCGCGCGTTGCGGAATGATGTGACGGAAAAATAAATCATCAGCAGCGCGTAACCAATCGGCACGGCGATGACCCAGCGCGGAACTCCGTGCTGCCACGCGCGAAACGCCGAACTCAGTGTGACCAGCGCAAGAAGCGCGAAGGCTGTGGCCGTCATTTCGTGAAAAAGTTGACGCAGCGCGCGCCACAGCCTGCCGAAAAATCCTTTCGGCGCAAGATTGCGCGAAGATCGTGTCCGGGAAACGGATGTGGCGTTCACGCTGGAATTGTAATACAGCAGCGCCATGCGTGCGACGCATCGTATAAATCGCAGGCATAGGCGAGTTAGACACGACTGTACCGAAGTGCAGGCTTGTCAGGCGCGGCGCATAGCCATACAATTTAAGGAGCGTGGAATATTCAGGAGGGTGCGCGTGCAACTCGACGATCATCTGAGGCAACTGTTGCGTGAGTTGGGTCATGCGATCAATGACACGGTTGGCGATTCCGACCGCATCACTGGCGCGATTTCCAATGTGCGTTCCGCGGGCTACGACATTGTTTTGAAACTGGATGCGACGATCGGACTTGCAAAGCGCGACGCGGATTCCGCTCGCCTTTCCAACCAGGATCGCCGATTTCTCGAGTCGCTGCATATTCAAGTCGATTCCGAAGCGATGGAAGAAGAGGAAACTCCAGCGCCGAAATTTGATTTGACCGCGCAAGACGTGCGCTTCCTAAAATCCCTGAAAATATCAATGGACAATGAAGCTTAATCCTCGCGTTCTGTTTCCAATATTGACGATCGCCGCAGCTCTGACTTTTTCTGCGGGTCACGCTGCCGCGCAAGCTCAGCCGCTGAGCACGAATCTTCCGGCGTCCGCGCCGAAACCTCCGAAGCCGCTGAAATTCGATGGCCAAGTAATCGCTTCCAATTCTGCAACCATCACCGTCCGCAGCAGAGAAAACGCGATGCTGACACAAACTTTTTCGTATAGTCCCGCGGTGCGCGATCAGATGATTAAGATCCTGAACAAGGGCGGCTACCAGTTCGGTGACAAAGTTGTGATCCATTACAAGCCTGGAACTACGGAAGCGGTTAAGTTACAGGGCAAGCCTTCCAAGCCGCGAGTATTTGCATCGCCGAATACTTCGCAAGAATAAAATCTCTTTCACGAACATGATTCGCCAACCCGCAGTCGCCGGAACTTTTTATCCGCGCGAACCGCGCGAGCTTTTGGCGCGTGTGCAGCAATTCCTCGATGAAGAGCGCGCCGAAAACTCCACGAATTCCGCAACGCATGTGATCGCGTGCCTTGTTCCACATGCGGGTTATGTTTTTTCCGGCGCAGTTGCCAGCGCGGTTTACGCGCGAATTAAAATTCCGAAGCGCGTTGTGATTCTAGGGCCTCGTCATCGACCCGGCGGCGCGAACTTCGCGATTAATTCCGAAGGCGCGTGGGAAACTCCGCTTGGCCGTGTTGAAATTGATTCTGAACTTGCGCGCGCGCTGATGGCAGCTTGTCCGCTGCTAGTCGAAGATGATGTTGCTCACCGGCGCGAACATTCGCTTGAAGTGCAACTGCCATTTCTTCAGGCGCTCTCGAAAGATTTTCGATTTGCGCCCATCGCGATTGGGACAGTTAATTTTAATGAGCTTGCCGAACTTGGTCACGCTCTTGCGAAAGTGATTTCAAATTCCACCGAACCTGTGCTGATCGTGGCCAGCTCGGATCTGAATCATTACGAGTCTGAAGAGATCACGCACTTGAAAGATCATCTAGCGATCGATCAAATGCTGGCGCTAAATCCTCGCGGACTTCACGACACGGTTCAGCGCGAAGGCATCACGATGTGCGGATGCGGGCCCGCGGTTGCCGCGCTGACTGCGGCGCTGGATTTAGGAGCAACTCGCGCTGAACTGGTGCGCTACGCAACTTCCGCCGATGTTCTTGGCGACCGCGATGAAGTTGTTGGTTACGCTGGAATGCTATTCCACTAGAAAGTGTGCGTGCCGCGTGCGCTTAACTTCTGAGATTCAAGAAGGCTTGGCCGTAACTCATTGATTCTTCTCGAGAGCTCGTTAAATTCGGGCTACCCACCCCCCTACCCCCTATTACGCGCATCAGTATCAAAACAAAGGAGTTAGATCGCTCGGTTTCAGCATCAGTATCAAAACAAAGGACTTAGCTACAGCCTTAGAGAGTGCCGCTTCGATCCTAAGAAAGCTTGCACATTGCATTTAGAGTACCACAAGGTAATGCTAACTCGTAAGTACCTCTTACGGCACCTCGATGAAATATTTATCGCGGGAAATCCTACGGAACGATTCGAAATGAAAATCGAATCTCGCGCGATGGCTAGCGCGCGTTGGGTCCGGACTGAAAAATTCTCTCCGGTTTATTAGTGATGCGCCGTTCCGCCGCCAGACGATGAGTGGGCAGGAGGCGGAGATGAATGCGCCGGAGGTGCTGGTGGCGCGCTGTGCGGTTGCGTCGGTGGAGCGGAATGCGCCGGTGGCGCGGTGTGCTGCACGGATGGCGGATTGTACGCTGGGCGCTGAATTGTGTTCGGCGCACGAACTGGGACGGAGTGGTGCGGAGAAGCGGAGCCGCCACCACTTAATGCAGAACCATCGGTTGCCGCGTTGTCCGATGAATCTGGGGGATTCGGAGTGCGATTTGGATAGGCGTTCATAAATGTGCGCGTGGCGGGATCGAATCGGATGGAGCTATCCGCCGGAAAATTTTTGGGGAGCGTGGACGAAGCGGTTATCGTAGATGTGCCTTCACGAAGTTCACTTCGTTGAATTTCACTTCTCGGAACCAAGGGCGCGGTTGTGCGCGTAATTTTTTCAGTTAACTCAGACGCCAGTGGAGGCCTTACTCCCGGAGTAATTCTGACTGCGTGCGCTTCGCGTGTCCCTACTACGATTCCTGATTGCGGCGGAAGTCCACGGGAATTTAATGTCCCCGCAGGCGCCCAGGCGAGCTGATTACCGACGTTGAACCAGTGCACCGGCGCGGGATTCCATGCGCGAATCAAGCCCGGCTGCCACATCCATCCGCCGCCGGGACGTGGGAACCAATGACCGGTGTGAAATGGGAGCCAGCCCCACGGTTCGGAGCTGATCCACGTCCAGCCGGTGCCATCGAAAAATTGCCAACGGCCGAAAAAGAATGGGCGCCAGTGCTCGGGCACGCCGTATGGTTCCCAACACAGACCGCAGCCGGCGACGACCGCCCAGTGGCCGTAACTGGAAAGATCGGAGAGGCCGTAACTGTAGTCGGAATAATCCGGTGCATAATTTGCGACGTACTGAACAGCATCGCCATAGCCCTGCTGTAGCGTGCGATCACGATCGGCGGTCCACTGATCGAAATCATCGAGCGGGGCGTTCATATCAATGCTTACTTGAGCCACATCCTGACCGCTGATGTGAAACGTATGGCCTTTGGTGACTTTGGTTTCGCCGGTCGCCGATTTCACGCTTAAGTTGCCAGCGAATATTCCGACCCAGCTATCGCCTTGCGTTGTGTCGATGCGGAAGCGAGTTGGCTCGGAGATTGTTACGTGGACATTTGGCGCGTCCACTGAAAATGAATCGATTGGACGCAAATCGGCGGTGACGATGATGGTGCCCTGCGTAAGATTTAATTTAGTGATTCGGCCGGAGTTCTGCGCGTTATCCAATTCTGTGAATTCCAAGATGCTATTTTCCGCGAGCCGCAGAATCATGCCGCTTTCAAATTGAATTTCTGCGCGGCCTTCGGTAGTGGCAAGACGGAATCCCTGTTGCAGGGGAAGATTGATTGAAGCGGATTGCCAGTCCTCACCGGGACTTTGGAATTGAACGTCGCCCAGAGTGAAACCTAGGCGCGCAATTCTACCGCTTACGGTTGCGGGCTGCTGTACCGGAACTTGATCGGTCGGCTGATCTTGTTGCGCGGAGGCCGAGGACGGAAGCGCCAAAGTAAGGCCTGCGCCGATCAATACAGTTAGGATAAAAGATAAGACTGGGCGATTCATTTGGCCTCCCTTTCGGATGGCCTTGCTACTTAATATTGCAACGACCGCTAAATCATTCCTACCTAGTTAGACGCGCACAGCCGGTATAAGGTTCACTCTATCCGATTAAATACTGCCTCTTTCCGGGGCATGAGTCAAGTACTTTGTAAGTGGGCACTTACAAGTATCGGGACTCAGCCTTTTTACCGGAGAACTACTGCTATTGGCATGAGAACTACTTCCCGTTGCGGATTCTGGTGGTGATGGCGCGGGCGCGCGAGCGGGCGATTTCAATTACATGGGTATCGTTGGCAATTTGTTCGAGGACGGGAAGAAGATGTTCCGGCTCGGGAATTACGCCATTATCGAGATCGGCTTCGAGATATCCGAGAACGTCGTAGAGGCCGAGGCGATCGTATTTCAGAGTCCGGACCAGCGTCTGCATGTAATCCTGTTGATATCCAAGGCCTTCAAAAATTTGCTGCAACTGGCTGGCGGGAGTGTTGACGGTGTAATTGTAGGTAACCTCGTTTGCGGCGCCGTCTTTTTCATAACGAAAAGTCTTCGCGCCGAGGTTGGCAATTTTGCGGTGCGTATCCAGATCCAGATTGCGGAAATAGTTCAGCTCCTTGGCCAGCGAAAATATTTTTTCACGAATGGCCGAGCTGACTTCAAATTCCGTAGCTTTGGGATCTTCCGAGAGCTGGCGAATGTCGTAGGTGCATTTTCCGGTTTCGCGAATGATTAATTCCACGGACTCCGGAGTGCTGCCCTTAAAGACTTTGCGGTAGGTAATGACGGGTTCGTCCGCGGCGGACACGGGAAGCGCGGCGGCGAAGGTAATGAACGCGGCGAGCGCAAGGCAAAACACAATTGCGATTTTCGGGAACAATTTCATTTCGATTTTCACCGGACCGAGGCAACGCGGACGAGCGGCGGCGAATTGCGGGGCGCCGTCCTTCGAGAGGAGCGCGGTGCGGCCAGCAATTGCGCGGCGATGCCGAAGCGTTGTTGCGATTGCGCGAATTGAATGTGACAGAGAGCGACGGCGAGCGCGTCGGCGGCGTCCGACGGCTGCGGAATTTCCTTGAGCGCAAGAATGGCGCGAACCATTTGCTGCATTTGCGCTTTATCGGCGTGACCGTATCCGGCAACGGCGGCTTTTACTTCACGCGGCGAATAGCTGTGCACCGGAATATTTCGTTGCGCGGCGGCTAGAAGAATTACTCCGCGAACTTCCGCCAGGCGCAAAGCTGTTTTGATATTCAGCGCGGTGAAAATCGATTCGATGGCGAGACATTCGGGAGAAAATTGTTCGATAAGAGCGGCGATGCGATCGTGAATCACTTGAAGGCGCATGGGAACATTAGATGCGCCACGCGCCGCGGGGATGGTATCGAAATGTACGGAAGTAGAAGAAGCGCCCAACGCGTCCACGACGGCGAATCCGGTGGCTCCGGCCGCGGCGGGATCGATTCCCATCACGCGCAATGCGAATTGCTTGCGAACGTCGGCAGGCATGTTTGGAAGTGTAAGGCGGGTTCGGCGCGCGGGGAAGTGTTTTCTATCGGAGTGAGAAAAGATTGATACGGGTAATTTTGAGCGGCAGGGGCTAAAGCCCCGTTGTTCTTTGGCCGTAACGGCACGGCTGAAGCCGTGCCCTGATACGACCCATTCAACGAAAGATTTCTAATTGCCGACGGCGGCTTGCAGATCCTTTTCGTCGATATCGAAGTTTGCATAAACGTGCTGCACGTCGTCCTGCTCTTCGATGCTTTCCATCAGGCGAATCATTTGGCCGACCTGAGGGCCGGTCAATTTAATGTAGCTGTTCGGAACCATGCCGATTTCCGCGGATTCTGGTTTCATTCCCGCGTTCACGAGTGCATCGCGCACGGCTTCAAAAGCTTCGGGAGGTGTGACAATTTCCCATGCTGCGCCACCATCCTGCAAATCCTCAGCGCCTGCATCGAGCACGATGCCCATAATTTTATCTTCTTCGGCGAGCTCCTTCGGAACGGCAATTTCACCTTTGCGTTTGAACATCCATCCGACGGCGCCGGCTTCGGCCATGTTGCCGCCATTTTTTCCAAACGCGTGGCGAATTTCAGCGACGGTGCGGTTGCGTGCGTTGGTAACAACTTGCACC
>DASYNR010000061.1:0-7451 GCA_036008485.1 Candidatus Acidiferrales bacterium
GAGCGCGCCGCGCTAATAATCAGCGTCAATCTTATTTAATTACTTGCTGAAGCTTCGGATGGCAGCCGCTTCGGAATCATACACATCGAAAACGGTGAGCAGCTTCGTGACCTGAAGCACTTCCTGGAACTTTGAGCCGAGGTTGCTCAAGCGCAATCCCGCACCCTGCGACTTCGCGCTGTGATGTGACGCCACCAGCGTTCCCAAGCCGGCGCTGTCGATGTAGGTTACGTTGTCCATATTCAGGACGATTTTCTTCTGGCCCTTCGCCAGCAGAGCCTTCACTGTTTCGCGCAATGCGTTGCTCTCTTCTCCGAGCACAATGCGTCCTTCAAGCGCGATCACCGCCACTCCGTCCATCTCTCGCTGAGTTACCTTCAGTGCCACGATCGACCCTCCTCATATGGCCGGCTAATTCTGAACCTCTTGGACTCCGGCGTCATCCCAAAAGTTCCCGGCACGGTGCGCCAGGCTTCGCAGTCAATCAATAGTAATCCGAACAGGACATATAATACCCGCAAACCGTGCAGATCAGCTTGCACTTCCGCGCCGTAAGCTTTTCCGAACACACGGGACAAAACAACATCGCGTGTTCTTCAGCCATTGCGGGCACTTGCGCCGATGTCGCCGTCACGGGCGCTTTATCTTCTGTGATTCTCACGGCTGGAAGTTTATAGCACAACGCGGCTGGAGTGGGAAGTCTACTGCTCACTCGTTGTCGGGCCTGTACTACCCTTGCGGCTTAAACGGCTCCGGCATAAAAAACCCCGCTTCACGCGGCAATCCTGCGCGCTCAAACTGAATCGTCGTATGAGAAATTTTGTATTCATCCGCCAGCCGCGCACGAACTTTTTGCAGAAGCTGCTCGCACTGTTCCAAGTGCATATCCGGAATGCTCAGGTGACACGACAGCGCGTACAAATCTGTACCGAGCGTCCAGATGTGTATGTCGTGAACTTCCTGCGCGCCGGACGCCGCCAGAATCGCCTTCGCCACCGTTTCCAATTCCATTCCGCGCGGCAAGCCTTCCAGCAAAATGTGCGAAGCCTCGCGCAGAATTCCAATGCTCGACCACAACACCATCGCGCCAATCGCCGCACCAAGCAACGGATCCAGCCACTGCGCTGCGGTAGCGCGAATTATCAATGCGCCGCCAAGAATTGCAATATTGGAAAGCGCGTCACCCAAATTGTGAATAAAAATCGCGCGTAGATTTAAATCGTGACGTCCGCGCACAACGGCCAGCGTGATGCCGCTATTAATTACCAGCGCTACCACCGAAATCACCATCATGATTCCAACATGCACCGGCTGCGGATTTCGAAAGCGTTCCCACGCTTCGTAAAAAAGGAAGCCCGAAATCAGCACCAAAATAATCGCGTTGATGAACGCCGCAAGCGTTCCTACACGGTGATAGCCAAAAGTTTTCTCGTCATTCGCGGGACGTTCCGCCACGCGCATCGCGATCCACGCAATCGCCAGCGAAGGTACGTCCGTCAAATTGTGCACCGCGTCGCTAATCAGCGCGATGGAATGCCCCATCACGCCGCCGGTTAATTCCACCGCCACCAGCAGCAATGACGCCGCAACCGCTCCTGCCATTACTCCTGAGCCGGGCATAGGATGCGCATGCCCCGCATGGCCGTGGCTGTGAGAGTGATTGTGTGCCGGCCCGTGTGCGTGCCCACTCGAATGATCGTGCATCGCGATATTCTACTATGCTCCTTCACTTTAGAATCTGACGATGGGGTTCACTACTTCTGCCCCATCAGCCTGGCCTAAGTCATCTCCGTATTCTTCGCGGCCAAACTCTGGCCGAAGGGCATCTTAAGCCAGTTTTCAGAGTTTATGCCCCATACTATCCTGCACAGTGGAGGAGTGGAGCGCCTTGACAGGTTGGCGCGGTCTTCACATTCATTTCCAATGAGAATGTCAGACACATTGCGCCTGTCACTCTTCACACTGGGACGCAATAAAATGCGGACGATGTTGACGATGCTGGGAATAATGATCGGCATCGCAGCAGTAATTTGCACCGTCGCAATTGGAAGTGGTGGAGCGGACTTGGTTGCGGCGCAGCTCGATAATCTTGGCGATAATATGGTGTGGGTTGAAGCTGGTGGACGAAATCTTCAGGGCGTTCGTACGGGAAACGACTCGACAAAATCTCTGATTCCTGAGGATGCAACAGCCATTGCGGAATCCGTTCCGCAGGTCGCCAAAGTTTCTCCGAATGTGGATGGCCACGTCCAAGTCGTCTTTGCGGGAAAAAACTGGGGCACACAATTTCGCGGCGATACTCCTGACTATTTGTCCATCCGCCGGTGGAAACTTAACTCAGGCACGATGTTCACCTCAAAAGACGTCGAGTCCGGCGCCGATGTTTGTGTAATAGGACAAACTATTGTCGAACAACTTTTCGACGGGGTGGATCCGATCGGCAAAGTGATTCGCGTTAACGCGTTGCCCTGTCTGGTGATAGGCACGCTGCTGGGCAAGGGCATATCTGTAACTGGGCAAGATCAGGATGACTTCATTCTGATGCCATATACAACTGCACTGCACAAAGTGGCGGGCGTTTCCTGGCTGGACGACATATTTTGTTCAGCCACCTCTGCCGACGAAATTGATATCGCCACAAAACAAATGTCGCTCCTGCTGCGGCAAAGGCACCACCTCCGTCCGGATGAGCCCGATGATTTCAACATTCGCCATCCGGAGGACATTCTGAACGCCCGGAAACAATCAGCGGAAACTTTCGGCATCATGCTGGCGGCCACTGCTTCGATCGCTCTCTTAATCGGCGGAATCGGCATCATGAATATCATGCTCGTCTCGGTGACAGAGCGAACGCGTGAGATCGGCGTGCGCATGGCAGTAGGCGCAACTGAGCCCGACGTTCGACGGCAATTTCTGATTGAGGCGCTGGTGCTGAGCCTGCTTGGCGGCTGCTCTGGAATTTTCTTCGGGATTTTCGCGTCAGAGGGAATCTCCGCCATGCTCAAATGGCCGACGACAATATCGCCGGTCGCAATCGTTGTCGCGTTAATTTTTTCCGGGGCAGTCGGAATTTTTTTCGGCTATTATCCCGCGAACAAAGCTGCCGCACTCGACCCGATCGAGGCGCTCCGTTATGAATGATTCGCGCGCCGGAAAGTTTACGGCCCCGAGGATTGTTGGGTTCGCCGCGCTCTTGAGCGTTCTTATGCTGCTTTTTGCAGCGACGATGCGGCCGCGCCAGCGAGCAGCTCCCGCCTCTCCCGATCCCGCCAAGGCCGCCGCACAAAAATCCCACTTCGTCGGCTCAGAAAATTGCAAGAAATGTCACGAAGCCCTCTACGAGAATTGGAAGCAAACGCGCATGGCCAACGTGGTGCGCGATCCGAAGGAACATCCCGAAGCCGTTCTCGGCGATTTCTCGCATCCAACAGCGGACGTCACTTTCGATCTCAGCCAGGTTGCATTCGTCTACGGTAGCCGCTGGAAGCAGCGCTACTTCACCAAGCGCGGCGATGATTATTTCGTTCTGCCCGCGCAGTGGGACATCAAACACAATCGCTGGCTTCCCTATCACGTAGCTGACGGCGCCGACTGGTGGACGAAGTTTTATCCGGCAAGCAATTTTGAGCGCCCAACGGGCCCGCTGTGCGACGGTTGCCATTCGCTGAATTACAATCTAGAAACAAAACAAGTTACCGAATGGAATGTCGCCTGCGAAAAATGTCACGGACCCGGCAGCGAGCACGCCGCGAATCCGACGAAAACAAATATCGTAAATCCCGCAAAGTTGGACGTGGTTCGCGCGAATGACACCTGCATGCAGTGCCACACTCAGGGACGCACGCTAAAAATTCCAACGCAGGGGAAGTATGTAGACTGGCCGGTGGGTTATCAGCCGGGAGATCGCCTCGCCGATTTCTGGAGCCTTGAAGAAAATCGCCTCGGGACACAGGATTTTTACTATTACGCCGACGGCACCGCCCACAAAAACCGCATGCAAGGAAATGATTTCGTGCAAAGTGTGATGTATCACCGCGACATGCGCTGCTTCAATTGCCACGACGTGCACAGCAACAAAAATATTTCAAATCTAAGAAAAACCGGAAATGACCTTTGCATGACGTGCCACGGCCCCGACGGTGCGGCAGGCCCGGCAAGTTTGAAAGGGACTATTGCAGAACATACTCATCACGCCGCGAACAGTCCCGCAAGCGAATGTACGGCATGTCACATGCCGAAGATCGAGCAAACATTAGGAGACAATATGGTTAGCGCGCACACCTTCCAATTTATTTCTCCGCGCTCGACCGAACAATTCAAAATCCCAAATCCCTGCACCACCTGCCACACCGATAAGTCCAATCAATGGGCGTTGGACCAACTCAAAACCTGGCAGACCACTTCCCCGTGGCGCGTCGCCCGCTAATTCAAGAAGCCGGCGCTCACGCCACCCGCGTCGCAACTTTTCCATTGCCGCGCTCCACAGGCGCATCTTCCATCTGCCACTTCTGCGCCAACCGCCCCAAATCCGCAAGCACCTTCTGAATATCTTTCACTCGCTTCGTCAGGCCGTACGTCACCTCCGGCGGAATCGTCGGTTTGTAATCGCGATAGAGGAAGCCTTTCTCCTCCAGCGCTCGCAAACGCTCCGTTAACACGCGCGACGAAATTCCCGCCACACTCCTTCGCAGCGCGCCAAATCGCGTAGGCCCGTTGTGGCTCAACGCCCACAGAATGTGCAGCGTCCAGGGACGCGTCAACGTCTCCAGCAGCCCTGCGATGGGGCATACATGCTCCCCATAGGCCCCATCTGCCTTAGAAAGTCCAGCTAATTGCTTCGCTGACTTCGCCATTGTACGGCCTCCCCGGTTACCCGGTTACTCGAAAGTGCCTACTTTACAAATCCCTGTAGTAATTTATAGTAACCAAGTAGGGCAATACTACCATCGAACAACCCGCTGTGGCAACAAAAAGTTCGGTGGCCGCAAAACAAATTGGAGGCTTTATGAACCTGCTTCAAATTGATTCCAGCGCACGCGCCAGTTCCGAATCCCGCAAGCTCACCGCACAGTTCGTCCAGAACTGGAAACTGGCAAACCCATCCGGCACCGTTACCGAGCGCGATCTCGCCACTACCCAGCTTCCCCACATCACTGATCATTGGTCGGCAACTTACGGCGATCCCGCCAAGCTCACGCCCGAGCAGCGCCAGTACCTCGCGGTCTCCGATGAATTGATAGCGGAACTCCATGCGGCAGATACAGTTGTTATCGGCGCGCCCATGTATAACCACATGATTTCGTGGGAACTGAAAGCGTGGATCGATCAAGTTATCCGCATGGGCAAAACGATCATGTATGACGCAGCCGGCCCGAAAGGCTTGTTGGGCGGCAAGAAGACCGTAGTTATCACCGCGCGCGGCGGCAGCTATCCCGCTGGATCTCCCCGCGCCGCCGTGGATTTTCAGAGTCCTTATTTGCGCCACATTCTGACTACGCTTGGTTTTTCCGGCGTGACCTTTATCCACGCCGAAAATTTGAAAGGTGCGCAAGCCGAATCTTCACGAGCCGGCGCACTCACGGAGATCCACAACGCAATTGTTGCGCATACAGACAATGAATCTCGCGAATTGGCAGTCACGTTGCAATATTAACCGCGATGTGCGACGAATTTGCGTGATGAAGCTAGCGTGATGAAGACTAAATTGTTCCACGTGGAACAATGCTGCACTTTGCAGCACATCGGCCGGCGCGTCCACGTAAGTCCTGTGGCGCGAGTAAGTTGCCCGGTGCCAATTCGAATTGGCGTTCGGTTTCGCGACAAATACGCCTACGAACGCGAAAATAGGCTGCCAAATCAGCGTTTTGCGCTACCTGTACTTTTTTTGCCCTCAAGTACTATGGCGTGGCGCGGCCTACGTTCGTACTCTATTGGAACAACCTGAGCGCTGGAATTTTGCTCAACAAGGGGCCTACAGTGCGCGTTACAAGACGAGCCACAAATCCAGACGGTACAAAAGTTGAACTGCGAAGAGCGCCACGCTTCCCTGTCGCCGTTCCCATCGAGGCGAGCTGGCAGACCTCCGACGGCAAGGCGGTGAAACAGGATGCCCTCGCCCGCCAGGTGAATATTCGCGGCGGATTTCTGGAAATGGCGAACTATCCGGAGCTGGGTACCAGAATCACGCTCACAAATTTTCTTTCTGCAGAAACTCTTGACGCGCGCGTGCTCGCCACGCCGAATTCCCGCGCCGGCGTTTCCAACGGCATCATCATTGAATTGGTCTCGCCCAGCGAAACTTTCTGGGGCGTGGATTTGCAGGTGAAGAAAACTGCCGTGGAATTGCGCAAGCTCGAAACTTCGTTGCGCAATCAGGGAATCGATCTTCGTTTGCTGAAAGAATTTCGAGATGCGGTGGATTACATCCGCACCGCCGCCACGGTTGCTCAGCAATTGCGCGAACGCCAGCTCGCAGGCCGCGCCGATGATGACGTTCTCGCGTTAATCGCAGGCGAGCGCGCGCGGCGTGCAACGAATCTTTGTTTGGAAGTGGCTTCGGATATGGACGCCGCGAAATCGTCGAAGCAGCCTAAGGCAGTTGCCGAATCGTATCGCGGACTTCAACAGGCCTGCGATCGCTTGAAGCAACTTTTGAAGCGACAGGAATCCGAGCATCGCGATTCCGACCGGCACATGGTAGAGCGCCACGCAACCACACGCGCATAACTGCGTTCAAATCAGTTGCGCAGCGCCGCCCGCTCTATTACTTCGAGTCAATCGAAAGTAACTCGACATCAAAAATCAACGTCGCGTTCGGAGGAATTGCTCCAGGCGCGCCCTTCGCTCCGTATCCAAGCTCCGGAGGAATTTTCAGCTGGCGCTTTCCGCCAACTTTCATTCCCTGCACGCCGTCAATCCATCCCTGAATCACGCCCGATTTAAGTGTGAATTGGAATGGTTGGCCGCCGATTGAACTATCGAATTGCTTTCCATTCGTCAGCCAGCCGGTGTAGTGCACAGTCACGGTCTGTCCGTGCATCGCCGCGGGACCCGTGCCAACTTTGATATCCCAGTAGCTCACACCCGACGACGTTTTCTTCGCAGGCCCCGTTACCGGCGTCGGTTTACTCGTATCCACTTTCGCGCCTTGCGCAAATATTCCCAGTGCTGTCACCGAAAGAATTGCAGCCAGCATCATTCCAACCGACATCACTTTTCTCAGCATCCCAGCTCCTTTGGCAAATTTCCCAACCACGCGTCACATTAATTTGTATCAACACGCGCCCGAACGCAAGTTGGAACTGGTAGGGACGGGTCTGTTTACCCTGAGCGAAGTCGAAGGGTGACCCGGCCGCCTCCAATCGCGCTTCAAGCCAACTTTCCAATCCGGATCACGCCATCGCCACCTTTGAACGCATCTGCCCGCAATGATAGTTTATGCTGAGTAAGCG
>DASYNR010000062.1:0-2805 GCA_036008485.1 Candidatus Acidiferrales bacterium
AGGTTCGCCACGTTCGCGCAACCGATCAGCAGAAACATTACCGCGGACGCCATCAGAAACCACAGCGGAGATTTTGCGCTGCCAACCACTCGATCGCGGAACAAACCCATACGAAGCGTGTGATCTCGATTCGTGGCCGGGAAATCGTGCACCAGAGAATCGTTGATCGAAGCGAGTTCGTGTTGCGCCTGCGCCAGCGTCGCGTCAGGATTCAGACGCGCGACAACACCGACTGTTTTCGTGTCCATATCAGATTCGCGAGCGCGGAGCGGCGTCCAAAATTCCACGTATGGAACCGGCGTGTGAGCGGCCTGCCTTCGCAAGGGAAAAGTGAATTCCGCCGGCATCACTCCAATCACCAGGCAGTCTGCACCGTCAATGCGAATCGTCCGCCCGACAACATTTCGATCTGAGTTAAAGCGGCGATTCCAGAAGCCGTAGCTGAGGATCATTACTCGTTCTACGTCGGGACGGTCCTCGTCTGGAAGAATGTTGCGGCCCAGCATAGGAGTTACGCCGAGCGTTGGAAAAAGACTGGCAGATGCGGCAAGACCGTACACAGATTCGGGAGGCGTCAGCGAGTCGCCTGCAAGATCCAGGAGCGAATTCCTGTATATTCCCACGGACGAAAGCGCATTGGTGCGTAGAGTTACCTCGCGCGCGTCGCGCCCAAGAACCCAATCCGCCCCTGACTGGGCTGGATCGGAGGATGCAAAGTCGGCACGGATTTGAACAAGGGTTTCCGGATGCGAATAAGGCAAAGGCTTGATCAGCACCGCCTGAATCGCGGTGAAAACCACGGCAGTCGCAGCCACGCTGAGCGCAATCGAAAGCGAGGCAATTAAAGTGAAAGTAGGATTGTGCCAATAGAGGCGCAATGCGAGGCGAATGTCTTGGAGGACTGACATCTGCATATTGTATTCCACAGGACGCCTGGAGCAATGACTTGGATGCCTTTGAACCAGGAAGTGTCTCTAGCAAAAAATAAATTGACATGAACTTAGCGGTTAGATTACTTGTCAGAGGTCTTTCGGAATTGCAGAGGATATAAATGCCTTTCAAGTTGCGTTCGTGCGCGGTTCTTATTTTGGCGCTTGCGATATTACCGATGCGGCCAGCCAGCACAGTTGGTCCGGTGCGCTCGCTTCCGTGGCTGCATGAAGGGCTGATGCTGACTTACGCGTGGGACGCCACGCACGGGCCGGGCAGTGGATCGGATTATTCAGAGAACGCGAACGGACAGTGGATCGACAAGAGCGGCAAACCATATGCGGCCACGCCTCCATACCGAACATCTGGATCGGGCTGGAATGAAATCACCGTGGCATGCATTGACGGAGACAGAGTGGTGCTTTCGCCGAACAGTTTTACGAACGCCGGAGAACTGGCAAATAACGACGAGACGCCGCCGAACCGGCGGAGCTTTGTAGCTCAGCTGAATGATCCCGGAGATTATTGGATGGATCCGGCGGAACTCGCGGCAATACGCACGGACGCTGCAAAGCGAATCGTGGTGATGCGCGGACCGTGGACGACTGGCGGGTACACGACGGACACGATTCGTGTGCAAGTGACAAAGCCTCAATTCTATTCGGACAAAGTGTACGATGCGAAAACAGGATTGTGCATTCACTGGGCGTATTCTTTTGGCGGGATGGCTCCGCTGAATATTGCAGCTGTTGGTTCCGGGCGCATGAATAGCACGCTTAAACACGGAGATTTGGTCGGCACGCGTGACCTGACAATTCCGTGGGCGAATGATGCGATGCCGGACTGGACTTCTGATGTGCGAAGCATCGAGTACCAAGGATCGAGTGTTTCGCGCGCATCGAAATTAATCTTGCCCGTCACGACCACAATTGATATGACGACAGCAGAACGCGGCGACGGATGGATCGCGATGAAGACAAAATCCGTCTCAGAAGGAGCAGGGCCCGAGGTGGGAATCGGCGAGGACAAATTTGCGTCAGGACGGAGCCAATTCGGCGGAATGTGGATTGGCACGGCATCGATTGGGCTCTTGCTGCGCGGTTATGTGCTCGATTATGATCCGATCACGAAAATGAAGACTTCGGTTACTCAGGCGGATGAAAAATCCGTGACAATTTCGGCGATCAATGCTGCGGGGGAAAGCGATTGGCAATACGACACCAAGACCGGAATGTTAATCAGAGCGGAATTTTATGATGCTCTGAGCAAACAGCAGATGACCATGCAGATGCTGAGCCACAAGTAAGAATTTTGCCGCGCGCGAAGCCGCCGCGAGCATTTGTCGCGACGTGAATTGGTCTTATGAACGGAGAGTGGCCATGAAATTCAAACCTATGGCTCCGATAATCGTGATTTGCGCGGTTGCGATCGCGTGCGCAATTTCCATAGCGCGAGCGGGTTCGCGCACCGTCACAAGCGCGCCGGCTGGAAATATAACTTGGCTGAAATTTACAGATCCTCTCGAGCAAGCGTTCACGCTCGAAGTACCGCAAGGTTGGACAGTGAAAGGCGGAATGTTTCGCCTGGGATACTCAGATCATCGCGAAATGATCGATATGACTTCGCCGGATGGAAAAATAAATATCCGCATTGGCGATCTTTCCATTCCACCTTATTTTCTGCCGAATCAATACCACCGTGAAGGAGAAATTTACGATTTGGGTGCGCAGGCTCAGGGACGCGTGGCGCGATACCGCACCGGACAGGAATTTTCCACGGCGTACGGAAAGGTTCGATTTGCGCGCGTGTGCACGAGTGTGACGCCGAAGCAAAGCAGTCTCCCGCCGATTGCCAAGCCGATTGAGCCAGCGGGAG
>DASYNR010000063.1:0-6191 GCA_036008485.1 Candidatus Acidiferrales bacterium
CCCGGACTGGCGTTGGATGAATCCGAATCCTTTTGCTGCGTTAAACCACTTTACTGTTCCTTGTTCCTTCACTTCGGTGTCTCACTTTTCTAATGGATGTAGCTTAAGATGTCTGTCATTGCGAATTGGGCTGGGCGCGTACTCCCCTGAAATAAAAAAAGCTGCAGGGCAATTCCTGCAGCTAAGCCGCGCGAGTAAACAGAGAAGACAAGATCATCAAAGCAGCTAAAGTGTATCATATTGAACACTTACTGTCCATAGTTTTCCGAACAGGCAGCGGATCATTTGAGCAAGCTAAGTGATTGAAATAAAGCAGCTTAGTTGTTCGCGCTGTTCACTTCTGCACACAGCGAAAGCCATAAACTATCAGTGCCGTACTTTCTCGCTTGAGGTCGCAACTGTTGGATATCCTACACAAGTGCGTGCAAATTTCCGTCGATGTGACGCTCATCACAGCGAACCACACTTCTCTGAAATTGTCAGCAAACGTTGCTTGCCACCGCTTAGGTTAGCTCGGCCTTCCATCGTTGAAGGAATCGAAGCGAGATTTCACGCGACACCGGATTTGGCAGAGTGAGAATTGCTTTCTCGAACTCATCCAATTTCTTCAGCGCAATCGCCTTCTCGCCACGCGCTTCAAATATCGCCGCCTCCGTTCTTGCCCGCAATCCGGGAAATTGCGTGGTCGGCGGCATCTCCGCCAGCCATTGCTCCGAGATGTCTGCGCGTTTCTTTCTTCTGGCCTGAAAAACAGCGGCGTCGCTCATCAAGGCCTCTCGCGTAGCCGGCGCGGCAAAACTTGAATAAGTAAGGCAGGTCTCTAGAGCCTGACTCGCCTCCGCATCTTTGTGTTGCTGGAAGGCCGCTGAATACGCGATTGAATAGGCGGTAACGGTGTCCGCCGAATTGTCACGGACCGCGATTGCTTTCGCGATATATTCGGCCGGCAGCGTTTCCGGCATCGCACCTTCTCCTAGATCTGCCGCAAGTTTCATCAGCGCCACCCAGCGCTCGCCCATTTCTTTTTGTCGAAGCAGCATCCAAATTCGACTGCCGTCGGATATCGATACGCGCGTACGGTACGGCAATAGGTCGCCTAAGCCACCCAATATCGAAGCCAAAATAAATATTTGGCCAATCAGTCCCTTTGGAAATGGCGACACGAGCACAATGAAAGCCGACAAGATACTTACCACCGGTCCTGAAATCACCAGCACCAGCGCGCGTCCTGCGAGATGATCGCTTTTTGTCGGATAAGTGTTCACCCATCCACCCGACCATTTTCCTGCGCCGCGATAAATTGAGAATCGGAAGGGCCGGTGAAATTCCAACGGTCCCACACGGATTGAATTGAAGCGGAATCCCGCGCAAAACCCGCCGAGCACGTGACCCATTTCATGAATCGCGACGGCGGCGAAGGCCGCCAGCGCGGAAAGCGCAAGCAAAATAATCAGCGAAGCGGGTCCATTTCCGCCGCGAATGCTTGTGCGGTCTTCCGCGATCATTTGCCGCAGCGAATCCTGCAAACCCTGATGCCAGAAAATCCACGCAGCAACGATTCCAATGCTCACGAGTATCCAGATGCTCAGCGTGACCGCCGAACCCGTTCCCGGCGGCGTCAACTTTGGAAGAGGTTGCAGGCGATCGAGAATCGGTGTTTCGCTGGACTGAGTTGATGGTTCCATTTCATTCAACTCCAAATGCGGCGATGTCCCTCAATTCAAAACTTTAGAGCAGCCACGGAATCAACGCGGATGAGTGGCGTTTGTAGTCGTTGTACTCCGCGCCGAACGCTTCGCTCAACGCGCGCTCCTCAATCCGAATCTTGCCCCAATACACGAACACTCCCAGCGCCGCGCCAATCAGTGCGTGATATTGTCCCGAAACGATCGTGGTTCCGAAAAACATGCCGAGCATCCCCGTGTATAAAGGATGGCGAATTAGCCGGTACGGTCCCGTACGAACCAGCTGATGATCCTTCATGATGGCCACGGCTGAACTCCAGAAGCGTCCGAGGTATCGCTTGGTCCAAAAATAAAATAGCGCGGAGCCTGCTTGCACGGTGAATCCGGCCGCGACAGCAGCGCGAGTCGGCGCGAGAAATTGCCGCGTGAGCCCCGGAACAGGAACGAAAAGCATCAAGATGGCCAGATTCAGTAGAAGCTGACGGCGTGCGATGGATTTTGCATCTTCCGCTTTGGCTACCGGCCGAATTTTGCGGACTGAACTATTCCAGTAAACGATCATCACCAACCAGATCGCTGCGGACGCCAGCATCCGGATTGCTGGACGCGAATAAAAGATGGCCATGGTGATTAGCGCCGACATCACGGCAATCACGGCTGTTGCCGCTGGGCCGGTGATTGTAAGCCTGCCCAATTTGATCGTCGCCTTTGGGCGTTCCTTCGGCGCGGGTTCAGCGGTGTTTGGCGTGTCCGTCATTTATGCTCCGAATAGCGAATTTCGATTTTCCGCCGGGTTATCGCCCCGTCCACAGCAGGCAGTAATGCACGTCTTCTACTACGCGATTCCATACCCGGAAATTTCAGCAAACTAACATAGCGCCGACGTTATGTTTTCCGCATGTTCCTTGCTAATTCGGCGTGACACGCCATGTTATTCACGGTACATTTTAAGCTGCTAGTTCACCGTTCTTGCTCCCGGCGCGGAGAGTACTTTGAAAATTTGCCGGATTTCGACCATCGCACTATTGGTGTGTGTGCTGGCGTGCGCAGTTCGCGGCCAGACCGCGTCCAATTTTTTGCCGGCTAATTCACCGGCCGGTACAAGTGTGTCCGGCGCAGAGCCTGTAATTCCCGATTCAATTTCCGATCTGCACGGCACGGCCGTTTCCGGTGATGGGACTTGTCTTTTTTATCGCTACTGGATTCCTTCCGGCGACGAAAATCCTGAATTTATTGTGCTGTTACTGCACGGAATTGGCCTTCATAGCGGACGCTATGTGACTACCGCCGAAGAGCTGAACAAATCCGGCATCGCAGTTTACGCGGTGGATACGCGCGGCCACGGACTTTCTTGCGGCAAGCGCGGATTTATCCCAACGATCTCCAAAGAAAATCACGATATTTCCGCGATGCTTGCGACGATTCACGCTGCGCATCCGAACGCAAAAGTTTTTCTGATGGCGGAAAGCATGGGCGGAGTTTTCGCGCTGAATTACGCGCTGACAAATCCTCCGGATATTTCCGGCATGATATTGATGTCGCCCGTTTTCAAATTGGCGCGCGCGCAATACTGGCACTGGGGCGCGCTGCGATTTTTTGTCGATTATGCTTTCCGGCCGAATGCGCCGGTGCTGGATCTTTCTCCGCGCACCAGGGACGAGTCCGGTAAAGTTTCCGCGAAGAAAGTTGAGCCTCAGCCCGACGATGCGCTGGCATACACTCGCGTGAGCATTAATTATTTAATGGGAATTCACAAAGCCGGCATTCACTGGCAAACAAAAGCGCCGCAGGTGCATGTGGCCACGCTGGTGATGGAAGGCGAACACGATCCCATCGCAAAACCTGGATCGGTGCAACAACTGTTTAATCTTCTGGCCAGTAGCGACAAGAAATTTAGTTTGTGTCCAGATGTGACGCATTCCCTGCTGGGCAATTCGCATTCGCCGGATATTTTGCATGGCGTTAGCGCGTGGATTGAAGGGCACTAGATTTTATTCGTACGACTCCGTGTGAAAACCGCCGCTACATTTTTCCAATCGACTTCAACAATCCGGTCACGCCGTTCCAAAGAATTTGCACTCCGATGCACACCAGCAAAAATGACGATAAGCGCATGATCACGTTCATCGCGGATTTTCCGAGTAGCCGTTCCAATTTTTCCGCGAACCGATAACACAAATAAATACTCACCGCGATTATCACTGAGCCGATCAACCCGGCGACCGCTGCGGGAATATTAAATCCGACATGCCGCGGTTCATTTGCGCCGAGCGCAATCGCGACGGAAATGGAGCCGGGGCCGACGGTGAGAGGCAACGTCAAAGGATAAAATGCCTGGGCCAGAACATCGCGGGAAACCATTTTTGATTTGACGTCTTCGCTTTTGTCGTCGTCATCATGGTCATTGGCTTTCAACATCGTCCAGCCGGTGGAAATTACGACGAGTCCGCCGCCAATCTGCACGACCGGCAAAGAAATTCCAAAGAACGCCAGAATGTGCGTGCCGATAAAAAATGAAACGATCAACAACAGGAAACTATTTATAGCAATTCGTGTGGAAAGCAATGCGCGCGACGCGCTTGAATCGTTGCGCGTGAGCATCAAAAATATTGGGCTATTTCCCAACGGATTCACGATAGGAAATAGAGCGCCGAGAATTAAAATTGTGCTTTCCAGGATTTCCTTCACGCGATCCTCCGGCGCAATTTTCTGTACAGCGGCTGGTTTGGAGTATAGCGCTAGTTTTGCTGGGCGAGAGTTGAGGGAGGTGAAGAGCAGTCGACAGTTTGGAGTCGAGAGGACGGGCACGGCCAAAAGAGATTGAGAAAGTGCATTATAATGCACTTTTTGGAGTAGGAAAAAGACAAGAAAAGCCCTGAACGCGGAGTTCGCAGAGGCGCTAAGAAAAGATTTGAGCAAGATCAGGGAAGAGAAAAGCGTCAGACAACGAGAAGCCCACCGGCATACGTGAAGGCGCGCTCCATGAAGTTAGTCTCGGCTAAGTCCTTTATTTGCATAACGATCACCCACAGATCGCTATAAGTCCTTTATTTGCATATACATTGCAAAATAGGGTGGGGTGGGGGGTAGGCGTTTTTTCAAAAATGGAGTTTGGGAAGTGCGGGCGGGTGATGGCTAAAGGGAAGAAAATAAAGGATATAGCAGAATGGGTGCCCAGCCAGCTGCGTGATCGGACCAGTATTAATTCAGCGGACTTTGTGCGCTTGTCACGTTGTTCGGTTTCGGGGCGTCCTTCAGGGGACGCATTTGCGTGTGCTCTACTTTACGGTCATACGATGTGACAGAATCACCGGCGCGGCTTTTGCGTGTGATGGTGTCGAACGAATATGACGTTCCTTGACATCCTCGGTTTGCATCTGCGGTCAGTGATTCGCACGCTCTGGCGCAAACCGCGATTTCCAATTACGGCTTTCGTTGTGCTTGCTGTAGGTATTGGAACGATCTCCGCAATTTTCTCCGTCGTGGATAAAGTGCTTTTGGAGCCGCTTCCCTATCCTGCCCCAGACCGTTTGGTGCTGTTGGGGTCATCGTCGCGGGAACTTGGCGATGAGAGCCTGACTTCGATTCCGAAATATTTCGTTTGGAAAAATGGCACGACGGCATTTGAAACGATGGCGGCGAGTGACGTTGCCGTGCCTGAAGTAAATCTGACGCAAGGTGGTGAGAGAAAGCCTCTGAAAACCGGCCGGGTGTCCGCGAATTTTTTCCAGTTGTTCGGCGCGCAAATGGAAATGGGGCGGACGTTTTCCGCGCGTGAGGATAGTCCGGACGGCCCGAAAGCGGTGGTGATTAGCGACGAGTTATGGCGGCGCTATTTCCATGGCGATGCGCGAATGACCGATCGTTCGATGACTCTCGACGGCGTTTCGTACAAGGTCGCCGGAGTGTTGGCACCTGGAACCTATCTAGAACCAGCCAGCGATATCTGGCTGCCTTTGCGTGCGGATACGCACTCGACTGATTTGATTGGCAGAGTGCGCGTGATCGCCCGGATTCGCGAGGGGATTTCCCTGGAGCAAGCTCGGATTAATTTGTCTACCGTGCAGTCGCGTAGGGACTGGCTTCTGCAAGTTGAAAATAATGGAGAGAGTTTTGCCACAGGAGTTCCGACGATCACTCCGCTGAGAGACGCGATTGTAGGCAATGTGCGGCCATCACTCTTTCTGCTGATGGGTGCAGCGGGATTCGGGCTGGCGATTTCGTGTTTGAACTTCGCAACATTGATTCTTGCGCGAGCGAGTCAACGCAAACGCGAAACCGCTGTTCGCATGGCGATTGGCGCGGCGCGCAAACACATTGTGTTCGAGCTTCTGACAGAGAGCGTGGTGCTCTCGTGCTGCGGCGGGATCGGCGGTGTTGTTCTCGGCTATTTCGGTATTCGCGGACTGCTGGCAATTAGTCCGGATGAATTGCCGCACGTAGGCGCCAACGGAATTGCGATCGGGCTGAATTGGAAAGTCTTGCTGTTCGCTCTCGCTGTCTCGG
>DASYNR010000064.1:0-27712 GCA_036008485.1 Candidatus Acidiferrales bacterium
CAGAAACTGCGGTCGCATCCGTGGATTCCAGATTCGATTGTGGTGCGCGGATTTGTGTATGACGTGAGCAACGGGCGGCTGCGGGAAGTCACGCAGACGTGAACGATCAGCTCGACGGCAAATCGCCACGACCCAATTCAAATTGATATCCATCCGGGCCGATGTACAAGACGTCGAAGATACGGCCTTTGACAACGATTACGTCTCCCCATTCATCTGACGACGCAGCGGTGCCACCTGTCGCCGGCCGGCCGGGCTTGCTGACGCTTGTGATAGTGGCAGACATGACGAAATACGGGATAGGTTGGCTCCGGCTGTCTTGAAGTTTCTGCAGCACCTCGGGGCTGACTGTCAGGCGAAGCTCTAATTTCGTGTCGAAGCAACCGTGCGCCCGGAAAATTGCCGTATCAGAATTATCATTTGAGTGAAGAATGTCCTTCAGCTCGCCATAAAACATCATGCCGTGGCCGTCGGGTCTAACCAGAACGGTTTCGAGATCGGTTGAAAAAAGATGAGTGCCGGTATCGCCGTTGCAAAGCGTCTTTTGCCAGTCCACGATTGCGTTTGTGGATGCCGCGAATGACTTGATTGAGTTTATTTCCGCCATTCGGCGTTCCCTTTCCTGCCGCGCGAGTTCGCGCTCGTGGAATTTGACAAGAATTTCGTGAGTGACCGCCCATCCCGCGAGCAAAACAACTGGTATGAGGGCCACCAGCAATTTATTTCTTTGTTCCATGAATGTCTCCGCACTCGCCCTATGAAATTGATTATCAATTGATGTAGTGTGCAGCAGGATGCGCCGTCGCACCAGAAGGTTTGCGTGACCATGTGCCTTTTTGTACTAACAAATTTGCGCGGCTCTTTGCATCTCATGTGGCGAGCGGTACACTTTCTGAACCCAGTCGAGAGTATTGAGTCGAATGTGACTCCCAAGGATACTGAATGACCACAACGCCCAAGCCGGAAACGCATATTGATCCGAAAGCCCACGTCGATCCGAAACCCGAGATACGCAGCAGCGCGGACGTGATCCGCAAGCACAAAGAATATATTTGGCCTTCGGTGACAAATTACTATCAGCAACCGCTGGTGACGGATCGCGGCTCGATGCAGTACATCTGGGACCTGGACGGGCGGAAATATTTGGATTTCTTCGGTGGAATTTTGACGGTATCAGTGGGACACGCGAATCCGAAAGTGACCGGGCCAATTAAAGCGCAGGTCGACAAACTGCAACACACGTCCACGCTATATCCAAACGAACAAATTGTGGCGCTGGCGGAAAAGCTGGCGCAGATCACACCGGGCCACTTGCAGAAAAGCTACTTCACGAATTCCGGCACGGAAGCGAATGAGATGGCGATTCTGCTGGCGCGCATGTCCACCGGAAGTTTTGACGTAGTCGCGCTGCGGCACTCCTATTCGGGTGGATCGACGCTAACGCGCAGCATGACCGGTCAAGCTCCATGGAGAAAAGCCGGAGTCGTGAGCGTGGGATTTTCGCACGCGGTGAATCCGTATTGCTATCGATGTCCGCTACATTTGAAATATCCGGACTGCGGAGTAGCTTGCGCGAATGACGTGGAGAATCTGATCCAGACGGGAACGAGCGGACAGATCGCTGCGTTCATCGCGGAACCGATTCAGGGCGTCGGCGGATTTATCACTCCCCCGCCGGAATATTTCAAAATGGTTTTCAAGATCGTGAAAAAGTATGGCGGACTTTTTATTGCGGACGAAGTGCAAACGGGTTTCGGACGCACGGGGAAAAAATGGTTTGGAATCGAGCAGTGGGAAGTAACGCCGGACATTATTACCACTGCGAAAGGCATGGGAAATGGAGTACCTATCGGCGCGACAATTACGACCGCCGAGCTTGCGAATGCCTTTCAGGGACTGACGATTTCGACCTTCGGAGGAAATCCGGTTACGTCTGTGGCGGCGCGTGCGACGATTCAGGTAATTGAGGAAGAACAGTTGTTGGAGAACTCGCACACGATGGGGAAACATTTCCGCGAGCAACTGGAAACGTTGAAAGAGAAACATCAGATTATCGGAGACGTTCGTGGAATGGGATTGATGCAGGCGCTGGAGCTGGTGAAGGACCGCCAGACGAAAGAGCCTGCGCCAGAAGCGGCGGCGCAATTGATGGAACGTACGCGAGCGCATGGGCTGCTGGTTGGCAAGGGCGGCCTTTACGGGAACGTGATGCGACTAGCGCCGATGTTAAATATTGGGAAGGCGGATGTGGACGAGGCGATTAAGATTTTGGACATGGCGCTGGGGGAGATTCGGGCGTAATTGTATTTTGCAAATAAAAACAGGCGCAGACTTTTTAGTCTGCGCCTGTTTCTTTTGCTAGCTGTTTGTTAGTGCGCCGGCAATGTTGTCGCCGTTGCGTTGCCGTAGAACAATCCGTTGAACAGCAACTTGAACGTGCCGTGCGGCTGGCCTCTGAAAGTTACTTCCGGACCAATCACAAACACTTTGCCTTGGCCGACTGTGGCTTCGGCAACCGCAGTGCCTCCGTCGAGATAGGCCTGACCGAGCGCCCAACCTGAATCGAGTGTTTCCTTTCCGGCGTACCACGCGACGTTCGCCGGCTTCACCGTGTCGCTCGATCCGATGTGGAAGACCGGGCTGCTGTCGAAATCCACATCAGCGGTTTTCGGCATGCCGTAGGCGAGCGGGTCGGTGTTATCGATCGTGACGCGCATGAGCGAGCCGGGAATGTAGAATTTTTCGCGCGGGAGCGGAACATCTCGTCCTTCGGCATTTTTTTCAACGAGTGAGTTCGAGATTGGCACGCCGAGAAGTTGCGCCATGCTGGTGGAGCTGCCTACAGTTACGATGGAACCGCCGGCGTCGAGGAATTTTTTGATCTGCGGAATTGTTGTCTCCACAGAGATTCTTCCCTGACGCGCTTTGTATTCATCCGGAATTGGCGGAGTGGTTGATGCGCCACCGCGTCCTCCTCCACCGCCTGCACCAGCGCCTCCGCCACGACCACCGCCGCCTGCGCCACGGAAAGCGCCATCTGTGAAAATCAAAACATCGAATTTATTTTTCAGATCGCCGGCGTCCAGTGTCTGCGGATAGACAACTTCAAACGGGAACTCAAATTGTTCCAGTTCAAAACGCAACCAGCCCGACGGCATGATTCCGCCGAATTGATCGTAGAGGCCGATGCGAGTGGGCTTGAGTTTTAGCGCGTCGCCGGCCGGCGCGGATGCAAGGCCGAGAACCGGAACACCGAGTTCCTTCGCGCCTTGTTGCAGAATCGGCAGCACTGATGCAGACGCGGGAATCCAGATTGCGCCGGTCCCGATATCTTTGCCGTCGGCTTGCTGAGTTGATTTCAGCCAATAAACATCGGCGTGATTTTTCATCAGGCGATTCACGAGAATGAAGGAATTGTTATTCTGGTGGCTGATGAGGTAGCCGGCAGGACGCGCGGCGCCTGCAACTGAGGCCACCGGCATCGGCTGAAGCTGGCCGTACGGAATTTTCTGGAACGGCCCGTCGAAGCCTTCTTTTATTCCGTCGAACTGCACGCCCATTTGAAACGCGAGCGTCCATCCGGCGATATCGTACGGCGGAATTGGCGGGCCGCCGGGATATTGGAAATCATTCGGGTGATCTTGCGGCTGGAACATATCGAGAATGAAAGGGCGCCCTGCCTGCGCGGATTTTACGACGAACGAATTCGCAGGATAAGTTTTTCCTGCAACCTGGAACGAAGAAGTTGCGCGCATCACTTCGATGCCGTTTTTGATTAAGGCGTTGACAAATTTTGTTGCCGTCGCGAAGTCGGCCTGATCAGCCGGAATAATGTAGCCTCGCGGATCTTTTAGCGCGGGATCGTGGAGAATTTTGTCGTAGAGATCGTTCGACGCGGCTTGTCCGCCTCGCCCACCTCCTCCGCCACCTCCGCCGGGTGCTGCATCGCCACTCGGAGGGGCGTCGCCACCAGCGAATCCAGCACCGCCCCGTCCTCCGCGGCCTACGGGCATTGCGGCGCGAAGGGCATCAATACGCTTCGGCGTAATCGTCCAATTATCCTGACTGCCGCGCTTGATGGAATTTTCGCCCATCTGCCAAATGTTGAAGAGCAACGTTTCGCGGTTGCGCGAGGCGTAATCCAGAATCGCGCGATTCAACTGAACGTCGTAGTCAACGGATTGGCGGTAGTGCCACAGTTGTGGCACGACGGGCAGAGGCCAATCACCTTGCGGCAATTGCTTGTCGGGAACCAGCGGAATCATTTGCGGATTCGGGCCGCCGATAATTTCGGTGAGGATACCAATCTCATTGTGGAAGTAGGCCGTGGTGCGCAGGCCACCGTCCCACCAGGTTGAATAACTTGAACCGCTGCGCATTGCGCTGCCGCCCATTCCCTGCTCGACCAGGCGCGTGTGCATTGCGGTGCCGACGGCTTCAATGCCGAGCGGAATGAGCGGATCGAAATTGTAATTAAATGGATCGCGGAATGGCGGAACGAAAACGACCGCGCCGGCCGGGCCCGTCTGATGATGGTTGTACATGATTTGCGGAAACCATTCGATGAACATCTGGCGATTCATGTTCGCGGTTTCCGGCATATTGGACATATAGGAGTCGCGATTGTCGTCGTGCCCGACATATTTGTTGTAGAGCTTCGGCAGCGGATCGGAAACACGCTTGGTGGGATCCGGTTCGCGGTTATACCAGTTGGCGACCATCTCGGATCCGTCGGGATTTGCGGGCACGCAGAGGATGATGTCGTCTTGCAGGAATCGCCTCGTTTCATCGTCGGTTCGGCTCAGCAACTGATAAATTGTTTCGACGAGCTGCTGGAAGCCCACGGTTTCGCTGGCGTGAAGGCCGCCGTCAATCCAGACGATCGCTTTGCCCTCTTGCGATAAAGCTCGGGCCTGCGCCTCGGTGACGCCTTCGGCGCGGCCGAGCTTCTGCGAAATTTCTTTGTAGCGCGCGAGATTCTTCAAATTTTCTGGCGTGGAAATAATCACCATCCATTGATGGCGGCCTTCGGCGGTCTGGCCGATGTCCACGAGTTTCATGCGATCGGATTCCGCAGCGAGCTTTTTCCAGTAGGCTTCGGCCTGCGTGTAGCTGACCATCTGGAAATCGTCTGCGACATTGAATCCGAATTGCTCTTTGGGAGTGGTGAGCTTCGGCGCGGTTTGCGCGGAGACTGTGGCGGCGGAAATAATCGCCGCAAACAAGATTACATAAACAAAGTAGTGCAGCTTAAATGTTCTCATGGAGCCGTTTTTTACTCCCTGGCGGTAGAGTTGTCAAAGGGAAACGCTGCTTCGCGTGTTCCGACGCGCAGAAGCTGGAGTGGTTGACGCGCCGTACAGCAATGGCGTTACGAAAAAACTGCGGCAACATGGAGGAGATTCCTTTCCGAAGGGCACGGCCTGATGTATTGTGCTGAGCTGTCAGGAAGACGAAATGGAAAACGTGATGGATACACTGATTATTACGGGTGCTAGCCGTGGAATAGGAGCGGCAGTGGCTCGGATTGCGGCGAAGCAATATTCCGTTGTTGTGAATTACTTGCGGGATGAAGCTGCGGCGGCGGAGGTGGTGAGGCAGATTGCGTCGGCTGGTGGGCGTGCCATCGCGATTCAAGCGGATGTGAGCTTCGAGCAGGATGTGCTTCGTCTGTTCGGGCAAGCGGAGAAAAAACTTGGGCCAGTTCGCGCACTGGTGAATAACGCCGGAATTACGGGCGGCTTTTCGCGCGTAGAGGCACTGACGAGCGAAAATTTGGCGCGCGTGTTTGCGGTGAATGTTACCGGCACAATTCTCTGTTCGCGCGAAGCGGTGCGGAGAATGTCCACGCGAAATGGCGGAACGGGCGGCGCGATCGTGAACGTCTCCTCCCAGGCCGCCAAGATCGGCGCAGCCGGCGAATGGGTTCACTACGCCGCGTCGAAAGGAGCGGTCGATAGTTTTACGATTGGGCTGGCGCGCGAAGTTGCGATGGAAGGAATCAGAGTGAACGCGGTATCACCGGGACTAATATCAACCGAGCTGCATGCGGCTGCCGGAGCGCCGGATCGGATCGAACGGCTTTCGCCGACAATTCCGATGAAGAGAGCGGGGACGGCGGAAGAAGTTGCTGAGGCAATCGTTTGGCTGCTTTCGCCTGCAGCGGCTTATGTTACTGGAGTGATTTTGCCGGTTAGCGGAGGGCGGTAGAAACAGCCGCAAGAATCAACCGAAATCCGGCGGACTCATTCGATGCTGAGCGACCTTAACGTAGCGCGCAAATCTTTCATGAGCAGCATGAGTTGCTTTGAATCGAGCGGCGATGGCTCAAATCCGAACGTACGATAAAACGATCCAGCTTCGTCATCTATTGCGTGAACCAGGATAGCCCGCGCGCCAATTGCATCAGCCGCGCGAAGCGCGCGAAGTAGTGCGTCCATCAAGAGCGACTTGCCGAGCCCGGTTCCCTGCTCTTCTCCGTCAACTGCCAACCGAGCCAGTAGAATTACTCCGATCGGGTGTTTCGCAAGCCCTTTTGCGATGCGCGTAGGGGACTCGTCTCTGCTGACGCCGCCCGCAGAAAGCGAGTAATAGCCGACGACTCGCGCCGCTCGATGCACGACGTATGTTCGCGCCGAATCATTTTTTTGATTTGTGAGAGCGAAACGTTTGAGCCAGTCGTTGAGCGATGGCTTGCCGCAGTCGAACGAGGAAAGTTGATGGTCGTCGGTCAATTTCTCGACAGGCGACAAACCGGCGCGAGCGCTATCCGACGAATCGGATATCACCTGGAGTTTCCGGACTTGAGTAAGCTGCGTTGGGAAAAGAGTCGTGCGAGACCGGGCTTAACACGCGCAGGACTGTCCAGCGCATCCAAGAATAATCGGAACTCCTTTGCGGAGGCAGAGAAAAACCGTTTGTCAGCCAGAACGTGCTCGGCTTGCAGGCAAGCGCTTTCTAGAATGAAATCGGTCACGCTAACGCCGGTGGTCTCCGCGCCCGTGCGGATGAGGTGTGCCTGCCTGTCCGTTGCGCGAATGTTGATCCGTTTAACCCTGGTCGGTTTAGTGAGCGACGTCGCCATAATTATCCCTCGACGGGAACTTGTACGTACATTGTATGTCATTCTCCGCGGAGATTCAATCAGATAAACTCGAGCTGCGCGATCCTAGTTGCACTCGGCCCAGCAACCTTCCCGGAGCGTGGCGGTGCACCGTGCCGACTATTGACCGAATTAGCGGTACAGGGGAACATGGAACGCTAACTCAGTGATGCGCGCCAGGCTATTGGGAGAGAGCAATCTAAAGTGCGGCAAGGCAGCACGGCGTAAGACAAGGAGAGATAGATGGCTACGACGGCGAGCGGTTCCACCATTGCGCGAAATTTTATTGATGGAAAGTGGGTGGAATCAAGCTCGAAAGAAATCATCGAGCGGAGAAATCCGGCGAACCTTGATGAAGTGGTCGCACGGACGCCGAAGTCCACACGCGATGAAATGCGAATGGCAATTGCCGCGGCAGCAGCGGCGTTCCCGGCGTGGCGAGATACCCCGGCACCGGTGCGCGGGCGGGTTCTGAGCAAGGCGACGATTTTGATGGATCAACAGAAAGAAGAATTGGCGCAGCTTTTGACTCGCGAAGAAGGCAAAACGCTAAAGGACTCGCTGGGCGAAGTGCAGAAATCCATCAACATTCTGGAATTTATGACGGGCGAAGCGCGGCGGCTGGGTGGCGAAACTTTGCCGAGCGAACTGCCTCGAAATTTTGCGTACACGGTGAAATGCCCGTTGGGAGTTGTGGGCGCGATCACTCCATGGAATTTTCCAGTTTCAATTCCTGTGTGGAAACTGGCGCCGGCGCTGGTGGCGGGAAATACTGCCGTGCTGAAGCCTGCGGAAATTACTCCTCTCACTGCTTCGGCCGTTGTGCGAATTTTTGAGGAAGCTGGCTTGCCGTCGGGCGTATTGAATATGGTGCTTGGATCGGGATCAGAAATTGGCGACGAGATGGTGAAGCATCCCGACGTGCGCGCGATTTCTTTTACGGGATCGAATGATGTGGGGAGCGCGCTCTACGCGTCCGGGGCGCGGCTGCTGAAGAAATGCCAATGCGAAATGGGCGGCAAAAATCCGCTGATTGTTTTGGCCGACGCGGATTTGCCGCTTGCTGTGGAGTCGGCGGTATTCGGAGCGTTTGGGTCGGCAGGACAACGCTGCACGGCAACGAGCCGGGTGATTGTGGAAGAGTCGGTTGCAGATCCATTTGTGCAAATGTTGATGGATCGCGCGCGAATGTTGAAAGTGGGCGACGGATTGGCGTATGGAATTGATTTGGGTCCGGTGGTGGATGAACATCAGCTTCAGACCGTGCTCCGCTATTTGGAAATTGGAAAAAAGGAAGCGCGGTTGGTGGTGGGCGGAAATCAATTGCGCGGACAGGGCTATGACAACGGACATTTCGTTGCGCCGACCGTCTTCGATGATGTTCCGTGGGATAGCGTGATCGCGCAGGAAGAAATATTTGGTCCAGTGCTTTCCGTGATTCGCGTGCCGGATTTTGACGAAGCGATGCGCGTTGCAAATTCAGTGAAGTACGGCCTGGCAAGTTCGATTTATACGAACGATGCCACACGCATCTTTGAGTTCATTGACCGCATCGAAACTGGAATCGTGCATGTGAATTCCCCAACGGTGGGCGGCGAAGCGCAAATGCCGTTCGGCGGAATGAAAGGGACGGGCGTGGGCCTGCGGGAAATGGGCCGAGTGGCGGTGGATTTTTATACCGAAATTAAGGCGGTCTACATTGATTACACCGGACAGAAACGGCAGACGTCGCTTTACTAGCAGCCGCGGGAGCGCGCACGGACTGGCGGCAGGCGCGTCGCTGCTCGTGTTAGCCTTTGCGATTTTCGTTACGCCGCTGATTCACGCTGCCGATACGATTTCGTGGGTGCAGTATCGCGCGATTTTCATGCGAGTTGATGACGAGTCGCCGAAGGAATGGAACATCTGGCGCGATGCGCACTCCAAAAAAGATGAAGTCCTATTAATTCAGTGGAACAAGCGCTACTTGCGGGTGAACACGAAGCTACAAGAAGTTCGCGAGATTGATCCGCAAACAGTGACACACAAGGACAAGTCGGCCACATCGCCAGCGGATGACAGCACTGGGAAAGTTTTGCCGACCGACGGTTGGATTTTGCGCGATGTAGGCTCAGCCGACCGAATTTATTTTGAGCTGACCGCAGAAAACCACAGAGTGGATATTAATATTCCTCACGGCGGACGCTAGCGCACGGAATTCAAGACGCATTGTTGCAGTGCGGACACTTTCGCGGACGCCGCACGATGGCGGCATCACGAGTGAACACGGCCCCGAGCAGCCAGTCCACGGCAACCTGCAATTGTTTTTTGAAGCCAACGAGTTTGTAAAGATGCACGACATTCCAGAAAAGCCACGCGAAATATCCGCTGAGCCGAATTCCGCCCACATTTACAACCGCGTAATTCATGCCCAACGAAACAAGCATTCCCATTGAAACGAAGCGATAACTTTCCAGAGGCTGGTTGCGCATATGATGAACGATGTTGAGCGCGGCGATTCTGCCATGGTCGATCGCTACAGGCGCGACGCGCGGCGCATCGGAAGCCGATGTGGCCGCGGCGGAATCACCTGCAATAAAAACTTCCGGATGCGCCTCGAGCTGCAAACTTTCGTTTACGACGGCGCGGCTAATGCGGTCGTGAGCGCCGGGCAACGATTCGACCAACGGATGCGCGCGAACGCCAGCCGTCCAAACGACAATTTCCGCGAGAATATTTTCGCCACCCTTTATTTCAACCCCGCCCTGAAAACATCGCGCGGCGGGACAATTTGTGCGGACTTCAATTCCCTTTCGCGCGAGGCGACGCCGCGCGTGAGCGGCAAGTTTCGGATGGATGCCGCGGAGAATGTCCGCACCGGCTTCGACTACTATCAGGCGAATTTCATCCGCGCGAATTCCCCGATAGCGTTTGGCGACGTAACCGAAAAGCAGATCGTGCAATTCCGTAATCAGTTCGATGCCGGTGTACCCGCCACCTACGACAACGAATGTGAGAAGCTTGCGGCGTAACTCGTCGTCGCGGGTGTGATCGGCATGCTCGCAAATATCCAGCACGCGCTCACGCAGAACTACGGCGTCTTCCAGCGATTTGAAATCGAGCGTATTTTCGCGCGCGCCCGGAATTCCGTAGTAATCCGTGATACTTCCCGTGGCGACGATCAAATAGTCATAACTAATCGTCGGACTATCTAGGTGCATCGACGGGCCAGGATCGATTCGCACTTCGCGGCGATCCAGATCCACGCTGTGTACAGTAGTACGCACAAAACGAAATCTTCGCGCTCCGCGTAAATCACGAATCGCTTGCGCGATGTGCCGGGGATCAATGTTGCTGGAAGCGATCTGAGGCAGCAGCGGAGTGAACAGAAAATAATTTTGATCGCTGACGAGAGTGATTTCGATTTCGCCGGAACGTCCGACGGCGCGATCGAGTTCGACCGCAGCCTGGATACCCGCGAAACCAGCGCCGAGAATTACGACTCGCTTCGGCATGCAACAAATTTAACATGCTCGGAGAAAAAGTGTTTGAGGCGAGCGCGGCTTACGACGCGAAGTGGAATTAGTGGCGAGGGGCGGAGTCGTCGCGATACAGCTCGAGAACCCACGGAATTCCGAGGAGCCCGGGCTGCTCGCCAACGAGCAAATCATCGCCGACACGGAAGCGATCAAAATCAAAAGTTCCTACGGGCAAGCGCTCGACGTCATGTCCTTCGCGCCACGAAGTTACAACGAGACGGCGGCTCTTAAACAACAGTCCCGGCATGTTGAAGCGGCTTACCACGCGAGCGGGGATTCGCTTGGTGGGAGCAGTATCGAACTTTCCGTTGCTGAGAAGCATGATCGCCACAATCCACGGAAGAGGGATCAGTCCGAAGAAGAGACGCTTGAATATTTCTACATCACCGCGCTGGCGGGCGCGCTGATCAATCAGAATGGCAAGACCGAGGCCCGCAAAAAACGCTACGCCAACGAAAATTAACATCAGGTCAAGGTCAAGCGGAGGAAAAACCTGGCTGGCTGAAACAAATACGAGCGCGCCGACCAGGAACCACGCGGTGCGAACGATTAATCTGCGGCGAAGAACAAGTTCGGCGGCGGCGGACGTCAGGCCGCACGATAGGCATTGGTCGGCGGTGCGATCGGCGCCGCAGTTCAAACATCGCGTCACTGCGACGTTTCCAGATTGGTCAGCAATTGCTGAAGTTGCTCGGCGGCGCCGTCGCTAATCAAAATCATCTTCACTCCGATGCCCCGCCCCGGCTCGGCACGAACCACGGTGCATTCAAGCTTAATGGGAGGACTGGTGAGGAGATTCGCAGCGAAACGCGCGCCAATCCAAAGTGAAGTGGAAGGAATAATAAACATCCCACCGATGCTTATGTCCTGGGCCTGGCCCGTTATGGTGGACGAGCCCCATTCAATTTCAATTTCTGCGTGGAAAGAAAAGCGGTCTTCCTTCCGCCGTTCCGCTCCCGGAGAGCTGGATGCACCGGATTGAGGCGTCACGATGACTACCTCCGAAAGTGATGCTATCGGCGCAGGCATCCGCTGTCAACTCACGCCCGCGCTCGTGCGGAGCGATCATGACCGTGAATTCAAATCGGTGACGCGGCGGATAACTTACGGAGTTATAATGCTCGTCATGAATATTCAAGAATTATTTCTAAAACAAAAAGAAGCGCTGCGCGGACGCACTCGCCAAGTGACTTCGCTTCTCCGCGAGGGGCACGTTTCCTGGCGTCCGGTTCCCGGCGCACTGAGCGTCGGCGAAATGTTGCGGCACTTGTGGGTTTCCGAGCAGGGTGTGAGAAACGTTGCGTTGAACGGAGACTTTTCATATTACGAAAAGCGGATTCCCGGTGGGCTGGACGCAGTGCTGGGCACGCCGCGAACCATCGCGGAAGAAATCACGTCGCTCGAAATCACGCAAACGGAAACTCTCGCGGCGGTGGCCGCTCTGCCGCTGGAGCGATGGGAAGATGAGCGCGTCCACGAAGGATTGGGATTCCGACGGAAGATCATTGTGATTTTATTTGGAATGAATGAGCATGAAGTGCATCATCGGGCGCAACTAATGACATATTTACGGATGTTGGGAACGCCGGCTCCTGAAGCGGTGGCGCGCCGATAGCTTACAAACTGGAACGATGTGCGAGTTCTCGCTGGATGTGGCGGCGCAATGTCTGCGAGAAAGTTTTTGATTGCGCGAGCGCTCGTAAATCCGTAGAAGCAATGTGCGGAAGGATTTTTACGGCAACTTCGGGTGGCGTGTGTGGATAGCGCAGCAGGGCGAGCGCTACGTTAGGCGTAGAAGTCCAGCGCTGGCTGCGGCAAAACGCCGGAACAACTGCCAGCGGTAATTTATCCCGTGCGAGTAATTTCAAGACTTGCGCTTCGGAGAGCCGCGGATTTTCCACAGCGGGCTCGACGACCTGCGCGTCTCCTTCGACAATCAGTGCAGCAAGAATTCTGGCGGACGCCTGACGCGCCAGTGCAATTTTCTGTCCGAGAGTTACCTGCGGAAGCCGTGCAATCAGATTTTCTTCGGCGCTGCGTTGTAAATCTGGGGCGGCGGTCGCGGCTTGCGAAAGTTTCATCAGGTCCATCAAATGAAGTTCGCGCAGAAGACGCAGCGCAACTTTGCGCGAGACGCTTGGATGAAATGACAACGCGCGAATCACGGAATAGCCATGCAGCAATTCGCGGCGGCGCGCCAATTCATCCAGAAAAGTTCCCGGCAAATCCTTTCGCGCCAGCAGAATGCATAGGTGATCGTCGTCGAGGCGTGGGTCATCCAGAAAATTTAATAAAGCGCCGGCGTCGGCAGCGGAGATTTTTTCAGCGAATGACTTTTCGGAATTTTGCGGCGATCCGGCGCGCGGATCCGGCTTAGCTGGGTCGGCCATGCGTCGCCCCTTGCGTGTGCGCCTGCCGCATCGCGACGCGCGCGGCGCCTAGCGCGGGCGGATTTTCCAAAAGCCCAACGTGCGCGCCCGGTGCGACGCGAGCGATCAAATCGTCGACGCGGCTATCAAGAATATAGTTGCGCCCGAAAACTCCGCCTACGCGCGCCACACGAAATTCCGAATCTTTCATATTCAGGCGCCCGATTACTGCGAGGGCAATGTTCGCAAGATCGAGCGCTGCGTGAGTGAGAATGTGACGCGCGGCCGAATCACCGTCCTCAGCGGCTTGCATCACAACGGGCACCAGCTTCGGAAAAACGGAGCCCGGCCCGCCGGCGAGTTTTTCCACCACGTCGTCCCAGGTGCGGCAGTCGAGAGCAGACAAAATCATTTCAGCAAGAATTGTGGCCGGCGCCGCAAGATCACGCGCGCGCGCAACGGCCAACGCCGCGTGACGGCCGATGTCATACGCGCTGCCTGCATCGCCAATCCACGGGCCGTATCCTCCGGCGCGCGCAAGTTCTCCTTGGGCGTTGCGGCCCAGTGCAATCGAGCCGGTCCCCGCGATCAGCACTACTCCCGGCGCGCCGCCAACGGCCGTTTCAAGCGCAGCTTCAGCATCTGTAACAATTTGAATGGGGGCGCCGGGCCAAATGCGCGAAAGACGCTCGCGCATTTCTTCGGCAACATTTCGCCGGCCCGCACCCGCGAGTCCAGCGCAAATTCCGCGAACATCTGACGCGGAATATTTCGCGGAGGTGATTGCTGCGGCCGCAGCCAATTGCAGCGCGGCGCACGCTGCGTCATATCCGACGCGCAACGGATTTGACGGGCCGGAGTTGCCGCGGCCCGCGATGCATCCATCGGCATCAAGCGCGATGCATTCGGTTTTTGTGCCGCCACCGTCAAATCCTAAATAGAAGTTCATTTGCGTTTGAAATCGCCCTGCATTCGAAGTGCTCGGAATTATCGCAGGTTTTTCCCTGTCAAGAAAGAATCACGGAAGATTGTGTACCGAATACGTTCGTGCGCAAATGCATCGCTTGACGCCGTTTCCCGCGCGCCACTATCATCGCGCCACAGTTTTTCGCGGAGCGCAATGCGCCTTTCTACAATCGATGTCGCGGTGCTCGCCGTCTATCTGGCGGGGATTACGATATTCGGCGCGCGCTTCCGCCGCGGCCAGCGCAACATCAAAGATTACTTCCTGGGTGGACGCACCGCTCCGTGGTGGGCGCTGGCACTTTCAATTGTCGCCACGGAAACTTCCACGCTCACAATTATTGGCACGCCCGCGCTGGCTTACGGCGGCAATTCCACTTTTCTGCAACTCGTATTCGGATACGTTGTTGGACGAATTATTCTCGCGGCTCTGTTCATTCCGCGATTCTTTCGCGGCGAATTCTACACGGCATATCAACTGATCGAGCGCCGCTTCGGCGCACGAGCAAAGTCGGCGGCGGCGCTCACGTTTCTTGTCACACGCGCTCTCGCCGAAGGCGTGCGCATCGCGGCGATTGCTACCGTCGTGCAAATCGCGTTCGGCACAGGACAAAGTACTTCGGTCGTACTGATTCTACTGATAACTCTTTTTTACACTTGGGAAGGCGGCATGAAGGCCGTTATCTGGACGGACGTGATCCAAACATTTATTTATCTGGGTGGATCGGCGGCGGCATTTTTTCTAATCCTGCATAGGATTCCTGGCGGATGGGAGCACGTTGTAAATGTGGCGGCCACTCACGGCGATAAATTCCGTGTTTTTGATTTTCGATTTAGCTTCACGGAGACTGCGCATACTTACACGTTCTGGTCGGGCGTAATCGGCGGAACTTTTCTAACGATGGCGAGCCACGGGACCGATCAGACGATTGTGCAGCGTCTGCTCGCCGCGTCTTCGCGCAGACAAGCGCAATTGGCGCTGCTTGCGAGCGCGGTGATCGTGCTTTTCCAATTTGCACTATTCCTGGTGCTCGGCGTGATGCTCTATGCGTTCAACGGAGCGCCGAGTCTAGCAGCGGGCCAAAGTTATGATTCCGTATTTCCAGTATTTATTGTCACTCAAATGCCGACCGGCCTTCGTGGAATCGTACTGGCCGCGATATTTGCGGTCGCCATGTCGAATGCTAGCGGCTCGCTGAATTCGTTGGCAGCTTCGAGCGTAATTGATTTCAAAACGCTTCGCGGAACTGCCACCGATCCCAACGCGAATGATCCCACGCGAATTCTGCGGCTTTCGCGATGGATGACGCTCGTGTGGGGTGCTGCTCTTCTCGTTTTGGGAATGCAGCGCTGGGGCCCGCTACTGCCCGCGGGACTAAAAATCGCATCTATCACGTTTGGAAGTTTGCTCGGATTATTTCTCCTGAGTTTTTATAATGCGCGCGCGAATGCGATGGGCGCGATCACCGGAATGGTGGCGGGAATGTTGGCGATGCTTTATATCGTGACGCGCACGAATGTCGTTTGGACATGGTACGTTTTGATAGGCACACTGGTGACGTTCGCGGCCGGATCGCTGGCGAGTCTTTTCGGCCCGGCAGCGCCAAAAGTTTCCGAGCACGGCTTTTCTGAATGAGCATGAGCGAAACAAAACCAAAATTGGAATTAGTGCGCGGGCTTGGCGGATGGGCGTCGGCGGCCATCGTCGTCGGCACCATGATCGGCACGGGAATTTTCCTGAAGCCGGCGGAGATGGCCACGCTCGGCGGATCGATCGGCATCGTTTACGTGGCATGGATTGTCGGCGCGGTGCTTTCACTTTTTGGCGCGCTGGCGTATGCCGAGCTCGGCGCGGCAATTCCAGAGGCGGGCGGCGAATACGCGTATCTGCGACGCGCGTTCGGGCCTGTTTGGGGATTTCTTTTTGGCTGGACGCATTCGATCGTCGCGCGTCCTGCATCCGTGGCAAGCATTGCCGCTGGCGTGCTGCGCTTCTGGGGATTCATGATGCCCAGCGTGGGCGCGCCCATACATATATTTGAGTGGAACTACAATTTGTTTGGCGCGGCACATCATTTCAATTTTGTATTTTCCTGGGCGCAGCCGCTAGCAATTCTGGTAATCGCACTGATTACCGGCATTAATTATTTGGGAGTGCGCCTGGGCGGACGCGTCCAGGTGATCCTCACAATTATTAAAATCGCGTCGGTTGTGTCCATTGTGATTGCCGGATTTGCGTTCTCGAAAGGCGGCGGCACCCCGTTTCATCCATTATTCAACGCAGGAGTGCGCGGTGGGGTGTTCGGCGCATTTCTCGCAACGCTTGCGGCGTCGCTGTGGGCTTACGACGGCTGGGAGGATTTGAATCTCGTCGGCAGCGAAGTAAAAAATCCAGAAAAAAATCTACATCACGCGCTAGTCGGCGGCGTCGTAGTCGTAGCCGTACTCTATCTCCTCTTCAACGCCGTGAGTTTTTACGTTTTGCCGTTTACGAAAATCGCAGCTTCAGAACACGTGGCGTCCGACGTAGTTGCGCGGTTCGCCGGGAAAGACGCCGCGCTATGGGTGACTCTCGCGATGGTCATCGCCGGACTTGGCTCCCTGAATTCTTCGATTCTGAGCGGCGCACGCGTGGACTACGCGATGGCGCGCGATGGATTATTTTTCCGCATCGCCGGCGGAATCCATCCGAAATTTCGTACACCTGCCAACGCGCTGATTTTTCAATTTATTCTCGCAAGTCTTTTTGCGCTGACCGGCACGTTCGAGGATCTCACTTCATTATTTATTTTTGCCGGATGGATTTTTTACGGGCTGGCAACGCTCGGACTATTCCGCCTGCGGTACACCGAACCGAATATGCCGCGCCCCTATCGGTGCTGGGGATATCCGTGGGTTCCGGGAGCGTTTGTGGCAGGCGCAGTAGCGCTGACAATTAATTTGTGGCTGGATCGTCCAGTGCGATGCACGATCGGTTTAGCAATGATGATGACGGGGCTGATTTTTTATCGGCACTGGAATAAGACAAACGCGGCCGTGGGTGCTTGATGAAAATCCTGGTTCCCGGAACGCGCACAAGCAGTAGAAAACAAACGGAGCGCTTCAAGTGAAGTTCGCGAAAACCGTGTTCGGCATTGCAGGAGTGTGGGGAATCCTCGTTCTAGCTCCCCTCTTTTTTCATGTCGACCTGCTTGGCCGAAAATATCCTCCTCCGGCAAGCTATCCGCATTTTTTCTACGGCTTTGTCGCGCTCGCGGTGGTCTTCCAATTGGTATTCTTCATCATCGCTTCAGACCCCACACGATTCCGCCCGATGATCATTCCTTCCATCTTGGAAAAAGCAACGTACGTTGCGGTTTGCGCGGTGCTGTACTCGCGGGGGCAAATAACTTCAACGGAAGCGTCAACGTGCGGAGCAGATCTTCTTCTCGGAATACTTTTTCTCTGCGCATACTTTGCGACGCATCCCGAACCGCCGCGTTAGTTATTGCGCGCAACTTGAATTATTTAAGCGAAAACCCCGCTGGCTCGGCCAATCGCCATCAACGAACCTTCCGGAATTTGCAATTCCAGATCCGGATGCAACGCCTTCGCGAGAATCGCCACGCCTTCGGCCAGTCTCGGCCCCGGACGCGACAGATAGGAATTCGCGTCAGTGACGTACACGCGGCCACTTTTCACCGCGGGCAAATCGTTCCAACCATTCGGCAATTGCATGTGGGAAAACTCGTCCGTCGCTTTCTTCAGGTCGTAGCCGCACGGCGAAATCAAAATCACATCCGGCCGCGCGTCGAAAACTTGTTGCCATTCCATGCGCACTGAAGGCTTGCCGGCGTGAGCGAGAACATCTTCGCCGCCGGCAAGCGCGACCATTTCCGGAACCCAGTGGCCCGCGTTGAAAACGGGATTCAACCATTCCAGGCAAGCAATCCGAGGACGCGCGCGCGTCGCAATAAATGGCTGCACCGCACGTTGAACGGAAGCCACGCGATCCTTTAAATATTCCACAAGATTTGCCGCGGGCTTTTCTCGGTTGTTGGCCGCGCCAACCGCGATGACGTCGGCCCACACTTCGTCAAGCGTGTGCGCATTCAGCGAAAGGACTTTCGGCATGCGCGGCAAACTGGAAAGCGCCGCAGCCAAATCGTCCGGCGACGCGGCACAAACGTGGCACAAATCCTGAGTGATAATTAAATCGGGATCAATTTCGCGAAGCGCTTCGGCGTCGACACGATAAACACTTTCGCCGCGCGACGTAAATTCCGTAACGAGGCGATCAATTTCGGCGCTGTCCGTCGTATGCGGCAAACGCGACGTGACAACCACGCGCTTCTGCCGCGCTTCCGGTGGAAAATCGCATTCGTGGGTTACTCCAAGAACAGAATCGCCCAGTCCAAGCGCATAACAAATTTCAGTGGCCGATGGCAGCAGCGTGCAGATTCGCATGACCAACTAGCCTAGCACATGATGGGAAGTGGTAAGTACGCTTTGATACATCGCGGTGCAGCGGTCTGACAAATAATCTAGCTTCCCGCAAGTTTCTTCCACCAGATGATAACTCCGGTGGCGGCCATAACAGCGAGCAGCGCGCTCGATAGAGAAAGCACAATCCTCGAAGGCAAGCCCCAATAATCACCCGTATGTATCGAGCGATTGATGCGCACCACACGATAGCCTGCCGAGATTTTGTTGAAGTCTTCAACTTTCAATACTTTTCCGCTGAATTGATCCACATAAACAGAACTATGCGGGAAATTGGATCTATCCTGTGGCACTCTTTTCTGAATAACGTATGCGCCCTTCGGGCCGCGTGGGAATCCAATCATGACCGAAACGGCATTCGGGAGCGCTTCATCCGACGCGCGCAGCACCGCGTCGAGATCCGCAGTTTGTGAAGAGCCGGTTGGCTGTGTGGATCGTGGCGCAGGAACTCTCTCCAGCGGACCGGAATTTGTGATCCAGTACAAAGGCTTCTCAAAACTAATGAAGAATCCGGTGAAGGTGGCAATCGTGAAGAACAAGACGGTGTAGATCCCCACGGCGCTGTGAAGATTCCAATTGATTCGCTTCCAGGATGATTTGCGATCAATCTTGAATTGCTTCTTCCTCCACCACAGCCAGATTCCTGTCGGAATCATTAACAACATTTCCACGCCGGCAATTTCCACGAGAATTTTCCCAACGTCAGTGGCGCCGATCCGAATGTGAACAAGCCGAATATGCAGTTGGTGGATGATGCCGACCACAGCATTTACGCGGGCATCGTGATCACGCGTGCCGAGAATCGCGCCATTATAAGGATTCACATGGACTTCAACGTCGTTTGACAAAAAATAAACTTGCGCCAGATCAGCGCGCGAATCTTGCAATAGAATCGTCTCCACTTTCGCAGGCGCGAACTTCTGCTGTACTTCATCAACCAATGTTTGTTGGGGGACTCGCTGCGGCTGCGGCGTCACGTACCAGAGGCTCGGAGAAAACCAGTGATCGTAATCGTTTTCAAACGCGATGATGGCTCCGGAAAGTCCCATTACAAATAGGAAAACCGCCGACGCCAGACCGACCCAAAGGTGGATCTTCAGAATCCATTTGCGCATGACGCCCTCGCTTGCGACGGAGCTATTTCGCAACTTTCATTACACCGGCACAAAAATGCCGGCGCTGCTTTAGGTCATCGACCAATCGCATCGCCGGCATCAAACGCGTGTCTTTTTCTACTGAATCTCTTCCTGACGGCGCCTTTCTTGGTTCTGATTCAATGTGTATCCGGCAGGCATCTGAAACAACGAAGGATCGGGTTCCGCACGTTTGATTCCAGTGTACTGGGTAACCACGTCGCCTTCGCGCGGATCGCTGCGCTTGTACATCACCGTCAAATGCAGGTCCGGCGAATACCAGCTTTCCGTCGTGCTCGTGATGGGCCGATCATTTCCAAAATCTCCGGCAGGAATTGTGTACGTCGTGCGCATACCATCTGCCATCACTCCGTTCACCACTTGCGATCCGAGCGCTTCTTCATTTCCGTCTTTCCGAAACGAATATACGCGGCCGTCCGCCCCTTGATCTGAAATCACTACCGCATTTTCTTGCCGAGCTTTGTCTTCTGCCAAAGCCTTCTCGGACTGCACTTTCAACTGATCCGCCCTTTCCTGATTGATCTCGTCGAGTTTAATTTTTGCTTCTCCCCGGAGCAACTCCACCTTGTTTCCAGTGTGATTCTTCTTGTTCAGGCGATAGCTCACGTTCGCAACCGGATCGTAGATTGTGATCCATTCGTCGTCCTCCCGCCGCACCCTCCCGGCGCTGTCTCGCGCATAACTGATCGAGGATTTGTGGTTGATGTGCGTGCCGTCGCCCAATGTTTGCGTTGACTCCTCTGTGCGCTGCGCCGTAAACGGAGCGCCTTTCACAACTTCCCCAAACATAACGCCGGCATCCTGCATTTCCGGGACTCCGCGCCGGAGCGAAAGTTGCGCCTGCTCGACCTGCATTTTTTCCCGCGCAGCCTTCTCTTGATCTTGCGCATTTGCGAATCCGCAAACGAGGCATGCGACACCGAAAGCCATCACTATACGTCTCATAAATGTTTCTCCCTCCGTTTACAAAATTTAGTTTGGACGTTATTGCAAAAACCGAATCGCTCGAACCTTGCCGAATTCATCCACGATTACTTCCGCCGGAATTCTCTTCGCCGATTGCGACCCCGCGAAGTTCGGTGAAGGCGACGCAGGTAAATCCACTCGATAAATCATTCCGGTCTCAATAGGCTCGCCATCATCCAAAGCTTGGAATTGCCGCACTTTCGCGGGCGTTTTCGGAGTTGCAACATGAGCCGGCTTCGCCGCCACCGCCGCAAGAACTTCTTTCTTCTCGACAGATGGCACGGGCGCGGGTGCGACAGCCTTAACGAAATTCGTCGGAGACGCTGAATGTTGCTGCGGAATCATCACAAATAAAACTAAGGTAGCAACCAGCACACTGACAGACACCGCGGCAGTCCAGCGCATTCGCAAATTCGCGCCGCTGTAAGGAATCCTGACGACCGCAACCAGCGCATTGCTCACCTGGTCGTCCGTTGCGAGCGAACTGAGCAGCGAATTCACTTTCACATTCGTCGCGCGAATCGCTTCCAATTCCTGCGCGCATGTCACACAACCCGCGACATGCCGCTCAGCCGATTCCATTTCACCCGACGGCAATTCGCGATCCACAAACTCCAGCAATGTTTCTTTCGTCAAGCACCCGCTCATGTTTTGACCTCGTACATCTCTTTATATTTCTGCTCGAATTCAGCCATCGAGCGCAGCAGAAGTTTTCCAATCGACGCCGGATTCACTTCCAATACTTGCGCCAATTCGCGATAGGAAAATCCAGTGTTTCGCAAAAGCAGTAATCGCGCGCAGATCGGCTTCAATTCCGCCAGAACTGCGCGAACATTGCCCCGCTGCTCCGCACGCAAAAGGTCATCCAACGGGCTGGCACTTGAACGCGAAGATTCTCGAATGTTTTCTAAAGCAGCGGCATCTTCATGACGTCTTCTTCGTGCGCCGGCTTTCAAATTGTCCAGCGCAAGATTCATTGCCGCGCGATACAACCATCCTTCCAAATTATTTCCGGGACGAAACAACGCTGGTCGCTTCGCCAACTTACAAAATACTTCCGACGCCAACTCCTCAGCCTGCGCACGGTCGCTCGTCACTCGAGCCAGCACCGAAATCAGCCGGGGATATTGCGCGCGGAAAACATCTTCCAGCGCCGCATCCGCCTCAGTTCGCCGGCCAATTCCCACCTGCGGAAGCTCCAACTTAATGTCCTCGCCCGCGTTCATATCCACCTTCATTGATATAACGACGCTCGTCGCCGAAATGTGGCGCGTGTAGGAGCTGAGACGCGTGGATCGCCGATAGAGTTCGCTGCTGGAAGAAATGTTTCAGCGATACAAAAGGTATTTCGAACGCATCGTTCGAAACGCTTCAAGCGCGGGATCTTCATCGGAAAAAATACGAGTCGGAGAATCTCCGTGTTGTAAACGGCTGATGTACGAGGAGTTGCCGACAAGAAGTGCTAATTGTTCCGCGTGGAACATTTCGGGATACAGCTTCGCGAGCGCTGCGGCAATTTCAAATCCCATCAACATCGAATGTACGGACGCGCGATCCGCAATCACAATCTCGGTGCCCTCGCAGAGTTCATCTTTGTGCGGTCCACTGCGCGGCGTGAATTTCGTCGCCACAAATCGCACGCCCGGAATGTAGCGCCGATTCAGAGCCGCCGCCAAATCTGTTCCGTGAACATATGGCGCGCCAAAAATCTCAAATGGCGTATCCGTTCCACGGCCCACAGAAATTCCTGCGTTCTGTAATATTTCCAATCCGGGATATAAAACTGTAGAAGTCAGCTCACATAAATTCGGCGATGGCGCCGTCCACGGCAGCCCCGTCTGCTCAAACCACTGCCGGCGATTCCAATTCTTCATGGCGATCACATGCAAATCGCATCCGATGTGATTTTCCGCGTTGAACATTTGCGCCATTTCGCCGAGCGTCATTCCAACTCGCACCGGCAACGGAAAATATCCGACGAAACTTAATTTATCGCGGTCCAGAATCGGCCCTTCAATTAATTCACCGCCGATTGGATCTGGCCGGTCCAGAACATAGAACGCGACGCGATGTCGCGCGGCTTCCTCCATCGCGTATCCCATCGTCGTGATGTACGTGTAAAAGCGCACGCCCGCATCCTGCACGTCAAAAACAAGTGCATCAATTCCCGCCAGCATTTCATTTGTCGGACGCCGTGTCGCGCCATACAAACTGAAAACGGGAAGCCCGGTGACGGCATCCGTCGACGATTCCACATTCGCATCTTCTGTGCCACGAATTCCGTGCTCTGGACTAAACAGCGCGACGAGTTTCACTCCAGGCGCGTGGGCCAATAAATCGATCGTGCTGTGCCCGTTCCGATCCACGCCAGTTTGATTTGTGATTAATCCAACGCGTTTGCCCGCGAGCGCAGCAAAGTTATCTTGCTCAAGAACATCGATGCCGGTCAGCGTTTGTCCCGGCGCGGATGTGCCCTGCGTGTCATATGGCCGCTGCCCCGCGCCAGCGCTACGAGAAACCATCGAATTCCCGTCGCCAGAGGAATCCGCAACGCCAAGCTTCGCAGCGACAATTGTTGCGATTCGCCCTCGCAAACTTGAGATTGCAGGCCGCCCATATGGATGAACGCTGTTCGTCAAAAATAGAATGAACGTTTGGCTCGCCGGGTCAATCCAAACCTCTGTACCCGTAAAACCAGTCATCCCATATGAACCAATCGGAAATAGATCTCCGCGCGGCGCGGAATATGCGGAGTCAATATCCCATCCAAGTCCGCGCACAGATGGAATCCACGGAGCTTGCTGTGGAGAAGTCATCAGCCGAACAGTTGCAGCCGCGAAAATTCGTTTTCCATTTGATGCAACGCCGCCGGCCAGCATCATCTTGCAAAACAGCGCGAGGTCGTCCGCCGTGGAAAATAATCCTGCGTGACCTGCGACGCCCCCCATTTGTCTTGCACGCGGATCGTGAACCGCGCCGCGCAAAACTCGCCCAGCACCTGATCCGGCCTTTGCACCGGCGGGCAAATCAACTTCCTCGGTCGGCGCGATTCGCGGCATCCAAGTGGCGGGCGGAAGAAAACGAGTTTCGCGCATTCCGATCGGCGCGAATATTTCCTTCCCCGCGAATTCATCCAGCGACATTCCGCTGACGCGCCGCACAATTTCGCCCAACAAAATAAATCCTGTATCGCTATAAACGAATCTGCTCCCCGGCGGCGCAGTCAGTGGTTCGGCGTAAATCTCGCACAGCAGTGGATCAACTCCTGTCCAGCCCGCTGAAATATTCGCGTCCGTTGGGTCAGGCGCAAATCCCGCGGTGTGCGTCAACAATTGACGAATCGTGATCTGATTTTTCTCGGCCGTCGCGCCTTCCGTGCCAAGTTCTGGAATATATTTCACGACGGGATCGTTAAGCCGCACCTTCCCTTCCTCAAGAAGTTTCATCACCGCGCCAGTGGTGGCAAACACTTTTGTCAGCGACGCGAGATCAAATATCGTGTCCGGCGTCATCGCTTCGCGCTTCGGCAGAATCGCGCGCGATCCATATGCTTTGCGCCACACAATTCGTCCGTGCGATCCCACCAGCAAAACTCCGCCGGGAATTTCGTCCTTCGCAAGGGATTGCTCTATGACGGAATCCACGTCCCCGAGGCGCGGATCATTAACAGCGCTCGACTTGGCCGCGGCTGGCCTGGCTGCTTGCCTCCCATAGGTCGCACTCGACGCAAAACCAGTAAGAGCAGCCGCTATCGAAAGCGTCAGCACTGCTTTAATTGTTTTTGATTTCCGCATCGCAGGCATCTTAGCGAAACTCGCTGTCCGTAACCAGTTTACTTCCTCACCGCGTGTCCAACGCGCATGCGTTGTGGTGCCGCAGGCCGTGTGCTATATACAAATGAGTTGCGCACGGGCAAACTTCAATCGAAATTGCGTGCGAATGATTCTCAGCCGTAAAACTTTCCGGTGAATATTTCTTCCTGATGGCCACTCGCAAACGCTCCCGCAAAACTACGTCTCGCCCAAGGCGCACAGCCGGCAACGCAAAATGGGTTGAGCAGACTTTTCGGAAAATGCAGCTGTTTGAAAAGTTGGGACAGCTATTAATGGCTCCCTTCTTCGGCCGTTTCACTTCAACCGGCTGCTCCGAATATCAGGAATTAGTGCGCGCAGTCGAAGAACAACGCGTCGGCGGGTTCATGCTCGCAACACATGTAGGCCCGCAAGGCATCGCACGCTCACAAGTTTATCCAACAGCGGAATTAACAAACGATCTGCAGGATCATGCGCAGATTCCATTGCTCTTCGGCGCAGATTTTGAGCGCGGCACCGTGATGCGCCTCGAAGAAGGCGCTTCCTTTCCGCACGCGATGGCCGTCGCCGCCACAGGTTCGCCGCAGGACGCCTACGAAGTTGGTCGCATAACCGCGCTCGAAGCGCGCGCCGCCGGCATTCATTGGATTTTCGCGCCCGATGCCGACGTCAACAGCAATCCGGCAAATCCAATTATCAACACGCGGTCTTTCGGCGAAGATCCGTATCGCGTCGCGTCTTACGTCGCTGCATTCACTCGCGGCGTCGAAGAAAATGGCGCGCTATCAACTGCAAAACATTTTCCCGGACATGGCGACACCAACATCGATTCGCATCTCGATCTTCCTCGCACAAACGCAAATCACGCGCGCCTCGATCAGGTCGAGCTCGTTCCTTTCCGCGCGGCGATCGCCGCAGGCGTCAGCGCTATAATGACGGGACATTTATCAGTCTCCGCGCTAGAGCACAACGAAAATATTCCCGCCACCCTCTCCCACGAAATTCTGACCAGCCTGCTCCGCAAGAAAATGCGCTTCGACGGATTGATCGTCACAGACGCGCTCGACATGGCCGGAGTTGCCGCGCGTTTTTCTCCCGGCGAAGTTGCCGTCCGCGCGATTCTCGCCGGTGCGGACGTGCTTCTGATTCCGCCGAGCCCCGATGCAGCACTCGCCGCCCTCTACGAAGCCGTGGAATCCGGCCGTCTTCCAATCGCGCGCGTAGATGCGTCCGTAAAACGGATTCTGCGCGCCAAAGCAAAACTCGGCCTGCACACCGAATATCTGGTCGGCACTGCGGCGCTCAGCAAGAATTTCGCGCGACGTGAATTCGCCACGACAAGCCAATACATCGCCGATCGCGGAGTCACTCTACTTCGCGATGAGAATAATATTTTGCCGCTAGACGCAACGCGACCGCTTCGCATTCTGCTCGTCGCAATTGCAGGAGACCCCGATTCCACGCCGGCCGAATCTTTACAACGCGAATTAAGCTGGCGCGCGGATTCGTTGCAGGTCGTGCGAGTCGACACGCGCTATTCCGCGGCAACTCTCGCGAAGATTCCCGCCACGGAGACTTTCGACATCATAATCGCAGCGTTACTGGTGCGCGTCGCGGACCGCAAGGACTCAGTCTCGCTTCCGCCCGAACAAATACAAATCGTCGAAAGTCTTTTCAAACTGCCCAAACCGCTGATCGTAGCGTGCCTCGGCAGCCCTTATTTGATTGAAAAGTTTCCTCAAGCACCGGCGTGGATCGCCGCGTTCAGCACAGCGGACGTTTCGCAGCGAGCAGTCGCTCGCGCGCTGTTCGGCGAAATTGCAATCAGCGGAAAAATTCCGGTCAGCGTTCCAAGCGCGAACCCCTCTGTTCAAATCGGCGATGGGCTAGCTAAATCCGCGCGCCCAATGACTCTTCAGCCGGCAACAAAAGCGCGGGAATCAAAACTTGCCGCCGCATACGATCTTCTGGATCGCAGCGTTGCAGATCACACATTCCCCGGCGGAGTTCTTGCCGTCGGCTGCAAAGACGAATTTTGGATTCACCCATTCGGAAAACAAAGTTACGAACCCACTTCGCGCGCAATAAAATTAGACACGATTTACGATGTCGCATCACTAACAAAGCCCGTCGTCACTACGACTCTAACCGCGATGGAAGTGGAAGCTGGCCGAATCAATCTCGATTCACCAGTCGGCCTTTATTTGCCGGAGTGGAATTCCGGTCCGCAGCGCGAGTGGCGAGACAAAGTGACCGTTCGTCATTTGCTCGCCCACACCGCAGGGCTGCCCGGACACGTTCCGTACTATCAATCTCTAAAATCGAAGCACGAAATCATCAAGCGCGCCGTTGCGGAACAACTAGTTACCGCGCCCGGCGAAGAGTGCGAGTATTCTGATCCCGGATTCATCCTGCTCGGAGCAATTCTGGAGTCCACCACTGGCTGGTCGATCGAAACACTCGCCCGTCAGCGCATATTCTTTCCGCTCAACATGCGCCGGTCCATGTTTGATCCGTCAACATTTGTAACCGGACTGCGAAACGTCGATGAGTATCTTTACCGCGGCACGGGATTCATCAAATATCTCGAAGTCGAAAAGGACCATGGAGAGGCCGCAGAGCACAGCCTATTTGGATCGAGACGAGTAATGGAAATGCTCGTCGCTCCCACCGGTAGCGATTCCCAGTTGCGCAAACGCGAACTTCGCGGCGAACCGCACGACGACAACGCTTTCGTAATGGGCGGAATCGCCGGCCACGCCGGACTTTTCTCAACAGCCGGCGATATCGCCGCGTTCTGTCAGATGATGCTCAACGGCGGCATCTACGCGCATCGCCGCCTTCTCAAGCGCTCAACTGTCGAAGAATTTACGTCCGCGCAACCGCACACAAAAAATACTCGCGCACTCGGATGGGTCGTTCCCACCGAACCCTCGGCGAGCGGAAAATATTTTTCGTCGCGCAGCTTCGGCCACGCGGGATTCACCGGCACGTCAATCTGGTGCGACCCAGAAAAGGATCTCTTCGTAGTTTTGCTCACGAATCGCGTTCACCCCGTGCGCACTAATGAAAAGATTCAACAAGTCCGGCCCGCGCTGCACGACGCCGTCGCTGAAGCGCTGGGATTCACCATTCCTCGCGCATCATCCGAAAAGAAATAATGTTGTCCGGGTGCTATTGGCGAATTCGCCCCGCGCAAGCAGCCCGCGCGTTTCCCCGGCTATAATTCCAAATCGTGTCTGCTAAACGAAAAGCCGTACGCGCAACCGAGCAGCGCAATCCGCGCACACGCGGACTCGACCTGCTTTCCACGCAGAACTTGTTGCGCGCGCTAAATCGCGAAGAC
>DASYNR010000065.1:0-16477 GCA_036008485.1 Candidatus Acidiferrales bacterium
TGCCAATCGCGCGGCATCTTCGCTGCGAGCCGCTGATAGAAATGGCGAAGGCCGATTTGCTTCGACAATTTCGCGCGAGAAAGCGCCGTCGCTGGAATCCGTGGCGTCGTGACTATCCAGACTGAATGCGCGGCGTTTGCGGAATTGATCGAATGCGAGATTTCGCGCGATGGAAAAAAGCCACGGCTCAAATCGCGAGCGGCCGTCATACTGAGTTCCCCGTTCGAGCACGCGCACCCAGGTTTCCTGGGCAAGGTCTTCCACGTTTTCGCGTTTGCCGGTGACATAAAATAAATATCGCGCCAAGCGGTATTGATACCAGTCAATCAACTCGTTCATGACGGCAAGATCCTTCGAGCGCAGGCCTTTTGCGATCCGCTGAGCTTCAGCTTCTGCTGATCCAGTAAGTGGCATCGCGTGGGCGTGCATCCGGAGAGTATACGTAGAAGTGAGGGGGAATTACGCATGGGGGCGATACGTGGATGAGGGTATGTTCAACGCGGAGGCGCCTGGGGAGGGCGGAGAGCAAAAGCAGATTCAAAAGATACGGCATGAGCGCCGAGAGATTCCTCTCCCGCAGGGCGGGATCGGAATGACGGGCAAATCCAAAGGCAAGTTCAAAGGCGTTGAGAAAGAGCGGCGGAGAGATTCCTTTCACGCCGGGGTGGCCTGCGGTCACGCAGACCCTGAACTGAAGGGTCTGCGCCAGCCATTCAAAGGCGAATTCAAAGACGTGAAGAAGAAGTGGGCGACCTTAAGGTGGCCCGTACGAAAACGGCAAGATTCAGAGCACATGGGTGTGGAAGTCGGTGATTCGTGGGCAGTGACTAAGAACGGAACAAGTTCAAAAGATTCGGACGAGAGCGCAGCAAGCAGCGCCCCTACGAGGGAAAAAGAAAAGCGCCGATCAGGCGATCGGCGTTCCCGGAGGGATTTTAGCGGTAGGTGGTGCGCAAATAATCGGCGGTTTGTTTGTCGAGATCGGCGTAGGATTCGTGGAGGACTTGGCGGAGTGCGGACTCGGTTGAGCCGGTTGAGGTTACGGCGTCCACTAATTGAACTAGCGTGGACATGTTTCCATTGGCCAAAATTGTTTCTACGGCGGCGAGGGACCACGAATATGCGAAGGCCGCGCCGGTGTTGCTTAGTTGCATCCACGAAATTTCCAGGCTGCTAAGTGGAATTGCGGAGTGCTGATCGTACGTGGCAAGCAGTCCGGTAGCGGAGGCGCTGGAGCGGCGCCCTTCGACCCACTGCGCGATTCCCTCTTGCAACCATGCGGGGCAACGTCCGCGCGTTTTCTGTTGGAGGAAACTGTGCGTGAGTTCGTGGCGCAGGACGCGGGAGAGCTGATCGTTTACGGAGGTGAGGCCCTGGACGGGGACGCGGATTCGGCCGTCATTGATTGCGCCGACCCACGATGGAGCGCGGGTGATGTCCTCAAATTGTTGGCCGGTGTACAGAATTACGCCGACAGGTTCCGGCGGAGAATAATTCAGCATGGCGCTGATTTGATCGAAATGAATTTCCAGAATGCGCAGAATTTCCGCGGCGAGCTCCGGCTGAGCGGCACCGGAATATTTCAAAACGAAATGACTTGTTTGCCCTTCGCGGAAATCCTGTTCTGTTTTCGCATCGCGTTCCGCTTTTTCAAGTGCTTGCGCCACATCTGCTTCGGGACGCAGCTTTTGCGCGCGCTTCCATTCGGCGACGGCTTCGGGAATGCGGTTCAGTCCGTATTCGGACCAACCGAGGAGCTTGGCAACATCCGGCGAATCGGGAGCGAGGCGTTTTGCGCGCGTCAAATAATCGAGCGCCTTTGAATATTCGCTGCGGCGGAGATGTCCGAAGGCAACGTCCATCAGAAGATTCAAGTTATCGGGGACGAAACGGAGCGCCTGGGATTCCTGTTCGGCCGCGGCATCCAAATTGCCTTTATTGGCTTCAAACGCAGCAGCAGCTTCATGTGCGGAAGCAGCGCGGTTGGCCGCGTCCGGAGTTCCGGCAATCGCCGCTTGTTCCAATTGTGCGATGAAAATATGATCGATCGAACCGTCATGCACTACGCCGCGCGCAATGCGTTCGTCAATCACGAAAACGGATTGCGTGGCTGGGCCGTCGAAGCCGATAGCTTTGGCGGATTCGTTTGTGGAAGTGGGCCCCGCGCCGGAAGTATTTCCACCCGCGGAGGCATTCGTGCGATTGGCTGTGGTGGGGATATCGACAGGCCCGTGTTCGACACGGTCTACCATGGACTTCGGCAGCGAAATTTCGCCGGCGGCGGTTTCTCCGGTAACGCGGTCAGCGGTTTCCTTGGCGACATTCACGGTAATGCGGCGTCCATTTTTCAGGACAATCGTGTCCGCGTGCGCGTAGGTCATCGCGCCGGACAGACCGAATGTCAGGACGAGAAGAGACACGTATGACAGCACGGTCATGGCGCCACGAATCCGCATCTCTCCATTTTAACCGGAGGGCTCGGCGCGCATCTCGGCTTGCTTGCCGGTCGTTGCCCTACTTGCTACAGTGGGACAACGTGAAAAATTTCCTCCGGGTCGGATTCTTATTTACACTTGCATTTTCAGTTGCCGCGATTTCCGGCGGCGCATCCGCGCAGGAAGCGTCTATATCAGTGCAACCACCGGCTTCGACGGGGCCCGCGCATACGATGTACGACGCGCTGAACGCTCTTCATGTAAATTCGGATGAAGTCTATACCCTGCGCGATTTCGACCTGCGTCATGACGCCGTGCACTTGACGTTCATTCAGGGTCAGCTGGCATTTCTGCAGCCATTTCAAGGGAAAATTACGGGAGCGGTTTTTTCCGGCCGCGGCAAACTTCTTACCGTTCCGCGCGATCCCACGGAAAAAGCCTCCGCTGCGCGCTTTCTCGGCACCGCGGTGATTGATGAAGACTTCAGCGGGATCTATATCCGCTTCGACGACGACACTGCCGCGGAAATTCTGTCGCGCTTGCACGAAGCAAATATAACTCCGCAAGCAGACGCCGGCATCAACGAGGAGTGGGACACTACCGTAGCGACGCTGGGCCCCTGGCATTCGTTGCGCATCATTTGCGATTTACTTTCCGAACATCCGATGCCGTATTTCTACGCGGCGGTTCTAGGCTCGAAAACGGGTCCATTTGACGCACTGGTTGACGAGCGGCGCGCCGAGCAAGTTGTACTGGGCCAGCCGAAAACCGTTGACGGTAACATGAGTTACGATTTCTGGACGTCGTTCGCGCGGGCACACACCGCGGAACCTGCGGCGCCATTTGTTCCGGAGCGATACGCGCTGGAGACAACCGTCCAACCCGATTTGGAACTTTTAGCTACAGCCACGCTTACGCTTCACGCGGTTCGGGCTGGCGAACGAATTGTCCCTCTGGAACTTTCCAAATTTCTGCGCGTGGATTCGATAACGGACGACGCGGGCCATCCGCTGGAATTTTTTCAGAGTGAGCCGGGAATTCGCCAAGAAATCGCCGTCCGCGGAGATGACTCCCTGATCGTGATTCTTCCACAGGCGGCCGCCGCCGGCGAGACGATCCGCCTGCACGCATCTTATCGCGGACACGTGATCACTCAAGCCGCGGTCGGCGTTTTTGTCGTCGGCGAACACGGCAGTTGGTATCCGCACATCAGCGGAGTGGATTCATTCGCCATGTTTGACCTGAGCTTCAAGTGGCCGCACACGGTTGAACTTGTGGCTACCGGTGAAAAACTCGACGAAAAGGAAAATGGTGATTGGCGCGAAGCGCACTGGCGTTCGGACAAACCAATCTTCGTGGCCGGATTTAATCTTGGGGCCTATCGCTTATTCAATGTGGATTCCGCAGGACTGAAAATTGACCTGTTCGCGAATGCGCAGCTCGATCAAGCGCTTCAGCCGACGCTTCGATCTCCCGTGATTCAAACGCCCTTTCCTTCAACCAGCCCGAGTGGAAATGTTGTGAAAGCTCTGACGGAGAAAATGCCAGCAGTTAATATTTCGCCCGATTCCACTATCGTGATTCATAAACTCGGCGACGAGATCGGACAGGCCACGCAATTTTTCAGCCGTTACGGCGGACCATTTCCTTACAAGCAGCTGGAGGTTTCTCAGATACCAGGAAATTTCGGACAGGGCTGGCCCGGATTAATTTATCTGCCCACATTTTCATTTCTTTCCCGCGAAGCGCAGCGCCGGCTGGGACTGAATGAGGCGCATCAAGATCATTTCACTGAAATTGTTCCGTACCACGAAGTGGCCCACCAATGGTGGGGAAATCTGGTGGTGTGGCACAGTTATCGCGATCAGTGGATTTGCGAGGGACTGGCGAATTATATTTCGCTGCTTTTCGCGGATAGCCGCAAGGATTCGGATCACGCTCTGAATATCTGGCTGGCGCGCTACCGCGATAGCCTTCTTTCCAAAGTGCCCGGGAAAGATTTTAATGTCGATTCGTCAGGCCCGCTCACGTTGGGATTCCGATTGAACTCGTCGGTGAATCCGAAGGGATACGAAGAAGTTGTTTACGCCAAAGCGACCTGGGTCTTTCACATGTTGCACATGATGTTGCGCGATCCGCAGGCTAAAGATCCCGATGCCCGATTCGTCGCCCTGCTTCGCGGGCTAGCGGAAGCCCATCGCGATGCCGTGCTGACCACCGAAGACCTGCAAAGCGCCGTGGAAAAAGTGATGTTGCCTAGCATGGATCTGGAAGGCGGGCATTCCATGGACTGGTTCTTCGATCAATACGTTCGCGGAACAGGGATACCTCAATACAAAGTAGACTTCACTGTGCAACATGGCGCGTCAGCGGATCAGTTTGTGGTAAAAGGGGTCCTTCATCAGTCGAACGTTCCCAGCGATTTCCTGGCCAGCGTTCCGCTCTACGCGAGTTACTCGGGCGGCAAGCCAATTCTGCTAGGCCACGTTGCCACCAGCGGTGCGGACACTGCATTCCGCTTTACCACCCATGTTTCACCGAAGCACATTCTGATTGATCCGGAATTGACGCTCCTGAGTCAGGCCGACCGCGGCCCCGAACAAATTCACTAGCGCGGAAATTGCGCTCCTAAAAATAAAACGGGCGAAACCGTTTGGTTTCGCCCGCTCGAAAATTTCAAATAAACTTTGGATTATGGTTTGCTCGGGCTGCGGAATGCGAGCCAGATGGCAACTGCTGTTCCGGCTGCGATTGCCGCAACTGCGATCCAGATGCCGCCGCTGGTTCCTGCCGCGCGGGGAGAGCTTTGTCCGCCGCCGTTATCGCCGTCGAGGCTAACATTGTATGCGGTCGATGCGTCCACCGTGTGTTCCACGCCATTCACGGAAACATCCAACGCGCCCTTCGTGCTGCCAATCTGGAATGACGCAGGCCCGGTAAGGCTCAACTCCCCAACTGCCGGTTGATCGCCCTTCGCGCGAATCACCACAGACTTCAGCGTGCGCACTTCAAGCAGCGAGCCGGGAACACTCGCGAATCGAACTGATCCAGTGACGACCGTAGCGGTTACGCCAGCGTCCGTCTTATTCAGCGAAATCTCTGTGCCACCGGTCATCACCATCTGCGAGCCGCCGAATTGCAGGCGAAGCGCTCCGGTCGGTTCGGTTCTCAGAATGTCGCCATCATAAACGCTGGTACCGTCAACCGCGTTCACATGGCCCACCACGGCCTTTTGCGCGCTGGTGACGATCCCCATTGGGGCGGAGGGGCCTGCGACTGCTGGCATGGCTGCCAGCGATACTGCCATTAATAGAATTGCAAATATTTGCACTCGCTTCATCACTTGGGCCTCCGAAAGATTTCCTCAATAATCCTACGGGCATCTCGAATTACTGTCAAGCCGAAATCGACTTCGTGTGCAAGAAACTGCACATCCAAAAGTGTACCTTATTGAACAGCTTACGAGTGTCGCCGCGCGATTGGCATACATAGTTTCCTGTATTTTTTGCCCCGCTTATCGCTACTTTTGGCCTTCTTTCAGCGATTGATCCCGTATTGCCTTGAACTCTGCGCCTTCGTTCCATTGGGGCATCTGGGCGGCATTGGCGATCTGGTACCCGACCAGGAAAAACAATTGGCAGTCCTCCACGGTGCCGCTCAAATCCCAATAGGGCTTAATCACGTCCGAAGGTTTGTGGTAATCCTCGTTCGTATATTTATCTCTCATCTGCAATCCCCAACCATCGGGCTTGCCGATATAGTCCACGCCTTCGTCGGGATCGAAAGCCGGCACGCCGTGCTTCGCAAAATTAAAATGATCGCTGCGATAATAAAAACCTTTTTCCGGCTCGGGGTCGGGCTTCACAGTGCGCCCTTGATTCTTCGCAAGATCTTCCACAATTTGATCCAACGTTGACGCACCTTTGCCAATCATCACGATGTCTTTGGTCCGGCCCAGCACGTTCATGCCGTCCATATTGATGTTCGCCGCAGTCCGCGCCAGAGGATATAAAGGATGCTCCGAATAATATTGCGAACCGAGCAAGCCCTGCTCTTCCGCTGTAACGCTCAGGAAAACCATCGTGCGCTTCGGCGGAGTTTTCAGTTGCTTGTACGCCCGCGCAATTTCCAATAGTGCCGAGCTGCCCGCCGCGTTATCCGCGGCTCCGTGATAAATCTTGTCGCCGTTCACCGGCGGGCCAATTCCGAAGTGATCCCAGTGTGCAGAATAAATCACATATTCGTCTTTCAGTTTCGGATCACTGCCGGTAATTTTCGCCACAACATTGTGTGAATCCACGGGGCGCAACGTGTTCGCCAAATCCAGTTTCGCGTGAACATTCAACGCCACCGGGTGGAAGTCTCTGCTCACTGCCGCTTTCCTCAGTGCGGCCAAATCCTGTCCGCCTATTTTGAAGAGTTTCGCGGCCGTATCTCCGCTAAACCATCCTTCGATAGCGACGCGGTTCATGGCCTTATCCGGCGTGTTCAAAGTAAATTGCTCGCCGCTGCGCCCGTTCTGGACCACTTCCCAGGGATATCCCGCGCCCGCCGTATCGTGAATAATGAAGCATCCCGCAGCGCCCATTTCCGCGGCCTTTTCATATTTGTAAGTCCAGCGGCCGTAGTAGGTCATCGCTTTGCCCCCGAAAGTTTTGGAATCCAACTTCGTAGGATCATTTGGATCCGGCACCGGCGGATCGTTAATTAGCACCACGATCACTTTGCCCTTAACATCGACACCCTTAAAGTCGTCCCATTTAAATTCGGGCGCTTGCACTCCGTAGCCAACAAAAATCATGTCCGCATCAATTGAAGACTTATCCACCACGCGTTTAGTCCACGCCACAAAATCCGTCGGGAAATTCGGCGATAGCGTTTGCCCATGTCCGCTCAATGCAATTTTCACCGGCGCCTGTGGCGTGATGCTCACGAGCGGCACATTCTGCAAAAAAGTTCCGTCAGGATTTCCCGGCTCAAGTCCGTTCGCTCGGAATTGATCTTCCATATATTTGATCGTGAGCGTCTCGCCGTTCGACCCCGGCCCGCGGCCTTCAAATTGATCGGACGAAAGAGTTTTGATATTCGCCAGTAGACGATCCGCGCTCAGCGAATTCAGCGCCGCATCAGGGGCGCTCGGGGCACTTGAGCAACTGACTACGACCAGCGCCACTAGGAGTGCGCAGGAAATCGTCGCCGCAAATCTCGTGGCTCGACCAAGCCGAATTCCGCACCGGCGATTTTCAGCACCCATTACTTTTCGTCGAATCATGTGGACCTCTCCTAAAATCTGCGCCCGCGGTCTTTTCAGCGAACTCGGCGCCTCTGCGTTGAATACGCTCCAGCCTTCACGCCGCGAATCATACCCAGTCAAGCGCCGAACGGCAATTCCCTGTGCACATGTCGCTTCAAGGTTAACTTGCATATCGAAATCGCACACTCGTCTCGGTATCGTCGAATAAGTGTTTAGATTCTCAACCTTCGGCGGTATAATCGGTGAATGCAACAGAAACCAGTAATAGTGACAGGACGGCGCCGGACAACCCACGAATTGGGCGAACTCTACGGCATGCCCCGGCGGCGTGTAGATCAGCTTATAAAACTAGTTCACTCTTTGCATCGGAATACCTCTAAGAACGCAGCTTCTCCGCGAAAGAGGAATTCGCGTGCCAAAGTCTCAAAACGCGCGACCTGAAGTATTTCTAAACGTCCCGTACGACAAGAAATTTGAAAAATTGTTTCTAGCGCATATCGCCGGAGTCGCTGCTTTCGGATTTGCTCCGCGAGCGACGCTTGAGATTCGCAAAAGTTCCGACCGGCTCGATAAAATCCTGGAGTTGATTCAGGCTTGCCAGTATTCGATTCACGATCTTTCGCGGGTAGAATTAGATCGCCATGCTCCACGAACTCCCCGCTTCAACATGCCTTTTGAGCTGGGGCTGTCTGTCGCATGCAATAGGCTTGTGAGGGATCATCAACGCCAATGGTTCGTTTGCGAGTCGGCGACTCACCGTCTCCAAAAATCCCTAAGCGATCTGAATGGCATCGATCCCAGAATTCATAACGGAAAGGTGGGCGATGTTTTCGTAGAACTCCGCAATATGTTTGTTAAACCGTTCCGCCAACCTGCAGTGCAAGAAATGTGGGCGATTTATCGGGATCTGCGAAAAAGTCTACCCCGCATCTTGAAACAAGCGGGCGCGGAATCTGTTTTCAGTCCGAGCATCTTTCGCGACCTCTCGGTTGTGGCCTACGAATCCGCGGCAAAAAATCTCTCCTAGGGCGCTTTCTCCGAACCCGACGTTTTCCCAACAATCCCGCTGGATCGCGCGAGTCGTAAGTGAAGAGTTCTCGACTCTGAACTATGCGCTGTCGACTGCAAACTAACGAGGAGGTCTCAAGAAATAATCCGCAGTGCTACTTCTGCTTCATAAGAAGATCGGCGATCCAATTTTCAAGCATCCTGCGCTGATCGAGCGCCATATTCGTGAACGCGATGCCCATGCCGAATCCTTCGTGGACGTAGACGACTTTTGCTTCGCATTCAAATGCGCCGCCGTCTCGAATGATCCGCAGATGAAGGAGGGTTCCTGTAGGAAACGGACTGAGCGTATCAACGTAGCAACCACCGAGTCCAAGTTCGGACATTCGCGCGGAAAGTTTAGTTTCGGTGTCTCGCGCGGTGACTTCGGCGGTCGCAACGAGCTGGATTCGCCGAACGGCGCGCCTTTTTTCCGGCGGCGTGGAACTTCCGGCGGAAAGCACGGCGCTGCCTGCGGACGATGGGCTCGTTTGATCGGGCATCATTTGCCTCCGGCTGTGAATAGAGAGGACCGGACAATCAGTGTGAGTTACAGAATTGAAAGGCGACAATAGACCGGTGGTTTTTTGTGCTGCAGCGGATAACAGTGGAGACGGCGGATCCACAATGGGCGTCACCACTTCTTGAATATCACAAACACGGCGGCTACCATCAGCGCGAAACCAAGAAAATAATTCCATTTCAGTTCCGTTCCCAAATACAGGACGGAAAAAACTGAAAACACAGTGAGCGTAATCACTTCCTGAATTGTTTTCAGTTGGACGACATTGAATTCGTAGGAACCGATCCGGTTCGCGGGCACCTGAAAGCAATATTCGACGAACGCGATGGCCCAGCTGATCAGAATAACTTTGAAGAGCGGCGCCTGGCGATATTTCAAGTGGCCGTACCAGGCAAACGTCATAAAGATATTGGAAATAGTGAGCAGCACGATGGTAGTCATGCGCAATATGCTGCCGCGAAATTTCCGGGCGCGCAAGTGTTTCAGAGGCACGGCTATCGAACGCGGATTGATATTGAGTGCTTGCGTGCAGTGCAGAATTTGCTAACATCGCGCCGGTTCAGATGGCAGAGAGACGGATTGCAAATCGGAGGCCTTGGTGAAAACTAATTTGATTCGGCGATACGCAGGATTTCTTTCAGCTGTACTCGTCGCTGCGATGGCGATGACACCCGGAATTTCTTCGGCGCAAAAAGGAAAGGCACGGGATATTCATATGTGCAGCCTTCTGACCGCAAGCGACGTCACACCAATCGTAGGCGCCGGCCAGATGTCGCAAGAAACGAAGGGTGGCATGTCCTGCATGTGGGGCGATCCGGGAACGGATCCGAATAAACCGAGGCTTCTGATTCAAGCGCCCGCGTTTTCCGCCACGAGCGAAATGAGTTTCAAGGCAAATCGCAGTCAAGCGTTTGACGATAAAACTTCGCAGGCGAAAAACGAGCCAGAACTCGGCAAAAATGCGTTCAGCGCTTTGATGGACGACGGCGCAGGGATCATCATATTAAAGAAGGACGCTCTGCTGAATATCCATCTGATGACGGGAAAACGCGGCGTGCCGGAGAATGTGGATGCAATTCGCAAAGTAGCCGTAAAAGTTGCGGAGTCGTTTTGAGCAAATTTCTGCGAACGTAAGAACCTTAGACGATTGAGAAAGCCGAGAAAATGACGAATCGTGTTTGGCGGGCGCGACTGGCGCTTCTATCGGCGGCGGTGATAGCTGCCGCGATTATTTGTGGCGTCGGCGCGCGCGGCGAAGCGCCGCCGGAAGCTGACGCGCAACAAAAAAGCGCGGCATCATCCGGACGTGGAAATTTTGAAATTATGGAGGCGACGATCGCCGAAGCTCATGCGGCGATGCGCGCTGGAAAATTGACCAGCCATCAACTCGTCGAACAATACTTGCGGAGAATTCGCGCATACGATCAGACAACGCGGCTGAACGCGATCGTGCTGATAAATCCAAACGCGTTGGCAGAAGCCGATAAGTTGGATCAGGAGTACAAACGCACTGGGAAAATGCGGCCGCTGCACGGAATTCCGGTGATTGTGAAAGATAATTACGATACCTACGATTTGCAAACGACCGGCGGATCGCTGGCGATGAAAGGAAATATTCCGCCCACCGATGCGTTCATGGTCAAGAGGTTGCGCGAAGCCGGCGCAATTGTTTTGGCGAAATCGAATATGGCGGAGTGGGCGTTCAGTCCTTATGTGACGGTCAGTTCGATCGCCGGAATCACGCGAAATCCTTACGACCTGGAGCGCGTGCCGGCCGGATCGAGCGGAGGAACTGCGGCGGCCGTTGCGGCGAATTTGGGAATGGTTGGACTGGGAACGGACACGGGAAATTCGATTCGCGGGCCGTCATCACACAATGATCTGGTGGGAATTCGTCCAACGATTGGATTGACGAGCCGCGACGGAATTATTCCACTTTTTCTGAGCGCGGATGTCGGCGGCCCAATCGCGCGAAGCGTGGAAGATGCTGCAACTGTGCTGAGCGTTGTGGCTGGATACGATCCGGAAGATCCCATCACAAAAAATTCTGACGGCAAAGTGCAGAAGGACTACACAAAATTTTTGGATAAGAATGGATTGCGGGGGGCGCGGATTGGAGTTTTTCGTCCGTATATTGACGCTGCCACAACTGATCCCCAGATAAAGGTGGTGACCGAAAAAGCGATTGAGGATTTGAAAGCGCAGGGCGCGGAAATTGTGGATCCATTTGTGATTCCGAATTTTGACACTCTAACGCGGAATTTGGGCTGCGGAGATTTTCAGGCTGATTTGAACGCATATCTCGCGAAGCACGGACAGAACGCGCCGTACAAAACTTTGGCGGAGATTGTCGATTCCGGATTGTATTTGCCGTACATCGACGGGCAAATGAAACGATCCATTGCGCCGAGACCCACCGGCGCGGACGAAGCGGCGGCGCCGTGCCTGGACACATATCACAACGAAAAGAAAATCGCGTTTCGCGAAGCGATTCTAGCGGCGATGGAGCGGGACAAAGTCGACGCTATTGTTTATCCGACATGGAGCAACGCTCCGCGAAAGGTTGGAGAGATGAAATCGCCGGCGGGAGACAACAGTCAAGTGCTTTCGCCGCAATCCGGATTTCCGGCGATCACGGTGCCAATGGGATTCACGTACGATGTGCTGCCCGCGGGACTAACTTTTCTGGGAAGACTATTCGACGAGCCGACGCTAATTAAATATGCTTATGCCTACGAGCAAGCCACGAAGCACCGCCATCCGCCGGAGAAATTTCCGAAGTTGAAATAAAATCGCGCGAACAAAGGTGCTGCTATTTATTTCTAGTCCTGTTTCGGCGGCCCAACGGTATGAAGTGTCTCGACATTAAATTTCTTATAGTCGGAGTAACGCGTAACCATGTTGACCTTCAATCCCTTGACGAGCAATAGCCGAACTCCGACATGCGCTTCGAGGTAAGTAGGTAACCAGACTTCGTTATTGGTGAAAGCTTGCTCGAAAATGAAACTGGTTCCCTTTTGTAGATTCGCCAGAACACCGCCGGCGATTTTGAAATCTCCAACAAAATAAGCTTCGAGGCGGACAACATCGAGAGCTTTCTCGTCAATCCAGATTACGCCGGCGAGTTTGTGCACAATATCTTCGCCCATCTTGTGCGGCTTAAATTCGGGATTAGGCTCGAAATCGAAAACGAGAACATCCTGTCCACGAAAGCGTTCGCGGCGCGGATTTACAAATTGGCACGCGCGGAGAAAAGTTTCGATGTCGGGATCGTCGTCGTTCTTTTTTCCCTGCTCTTCGGCCTTCGCTTCTTTGGCGTCTTTCTTGTCGTGATTTTTTTGAACTTCGGCAATTTCTTTTTGAGCCTTCTCGTTTTCTTTCTTTTGCTCGTCGTCGGAAAGCGGTTTACCGTCCTTCTTCACGAGCGTTGAGATTTCGTCACCATACATGTAGAAAAAAGTGTATTCCTTCACTTCTTTCTTTTTCACTTGTCCGGCATTGTCGTATTCGGTTTCTTCTTCGTTCCTAGTGCCTGCGTAATTTTCGAGGATCTTGTCGATGGCTTTTTGATTGTCGTCAATTTGTTTGAAGAGCGCTTTCAGGTCTGGAAGTTGAACTTGTGATTTCCGCGGGAAATCGAAAACCCTTTCGCTGACGACTGGATTCAGAACAGCGCGGGTGACGGTGATTTGGAAAACATCATTGCCGCGATGCAGTTCGATTTTGAATGGAACTTTTACGTCATCTACCGTGCGATAATCGCCGTAAATCATTTCCTGATTGATGCCCGCGATGACGGCCGATTCTTTCGCGATCAGGTGAGTTTGCGCGTCGAAGAAAATTTCGCGCTTCATCCCTGCAGGCGAGGTGAGTTCAATTTGAAGTGTATCGCGCCCCTGAACTTGTGCGCGGCCGATCAGCGCGAAGCCAATCTTGTTCTTTTTTAGATTGTTGAAATGCAGGTTGTAATAAAGCGCAGCATCTTCCATCTGCAACGAATCTTGGCCGAGAAGGCTGGAGACTCCGCCGCTCGCGTCTTGATGCCACGCGGATTTTCCGTTGTAGGCTTCGATTAAATGATGCGCTTCAAGTTTCGGTTGGGCCGCGTCCAGTGCGACGCCTGATTCAACATTCAATTCGGAGTAATAGCGGTTCGGGGATTTAATGTCGAAAGTATAGCTGCCGGATTTCGCGCCATCGGCTGATGTAAATGTGCCTTCGATCGTGAGCGTGAGAATTTTCGAGAGAGCTTTCGAGCCGCCTGCGGCTTTTTGATATTGATCGATAATTTTATTTGCGTCCTGCGCGTGAGAAGGAGCGGCCAACGCGGCTAGACAGATAATGGCAATCGAAAGTGGCTCGATTCGGCGAATGGAGAGTTCCTTCAGGTTCATATCGCTTATACGAGGGGCGCGCCAAGAAAGTTTCGAGGCGCCTTTTGGAGTATAACGCGGATGAGTTTTTATTTCGCGCGCGCCTTGCGCAAACAAAAGGTCACTGAAGAGTTACGCCGGCTCAATCACGCGGCCGATCGCCTGCATCACGCGCTCAAATTGAGAAATTTCGACCTCCATTTGCTTGCGGCCAAGGGCAGTGAGGCGGTAGTAGCGCGCACGGCGATTTTCGGATGTGACGCCCCACTCGGCTTTGACCCAACCCTTCATGAGCATGCGTTGAAGCGCGGGATAGAGCGAGCCTTCTTCTACTTGCAGAACGTCATTGGATATTTTCTCGATGGATTTTGCGATTTCGTAACCGTGCAATTCGCCGTTGCGGGCGAGCGTGCGCAGAATCAGCATGTACAAAGTTCCGGGCGGAATTTCGTTCTTGTTCACTTTGATAGCCTCCTTAATCAAAACGCAACGCAATGATCGGGTCCACGCGCATGGCGCGACGCGCAGGCAAATAACACGCGACGAACGCAACGAGCGCGAGAATCAAAGGGACGACTGCGAAGGTCATCGCGTCAGTAGACTTCACTTCAAAAAGGAGTGATTGAATGTAACGGCTGACCGAAAACGCGCCGCCCACTCCGAGCACGACGCCCAGCACAAGCAACATCATTCCATTCCGCAAAACGAGACGCATGATGTCGCTTCGTTGAGCGCCGAGCGCGATGCGGATGCCGATTTCCTGCGTGCGTTGTGTGACCATGTAGGACATGACACCGTAGATTCCTACGGCGGCGAGCAGTAACGCCAAACCCGCAAAGGAACTCAGTAAGACTACGGACAGGCGCCGCGGCGCCTGAGCGTCATCGACGTACTCATTCAAGCTTCGCACTCTGGAAAGCGGAATGTTCCGGTCAAGCGAATTTGTCGCTGCGCGCGCCGCGGCCAAGAAGTCCGCAGCGCTGCCCGCGGTGTGGACGACGAGATACCCGCCCGGCTGGATGCGCTGAGTGAAAGGAAGATATGTCTCTTCTTCCGACGGTTGGTCCACGGCGGTGACGACGTGCGATACCACTGCGACGACAGTTCTCCATTTTGGTGGATGAGTTGCGTCCACAACAGTCTCCGTGTTCAGACGCTTGCCAATTGGATTTTCGCCGGGCCACGCTTTCTGCGCCATCATCGTATCTATAATGCAGACGAGAGGAGAATTTGCGTCGTCAGCGTTGGTGAAATAACGGCCGCGGATCAAACGAATGCCTGATGCCTTAAGGGCGTCCGGCGTGATGGAAGTAACGTCAGAGCTCGGCCAATCGCCGGGATTGGGAATCGGACGGCCCTCAATAATGTAGCCGCTTGTGTTTCCGCCAAGAAATGGGCTCTCGAGTCCGGCAGACTGGATGCCCGGCGCCGCAGCAATCTTATCGACGATCTGCTGCACGAATTGCAATTGTTTCGTCTGATCAGCGTAGCGAGAATGCGGAAGGGAGAATCGAGTGGTGTAAACACCGGCAGGATCAAATCCGGGATCCGCGCGCAGCACGCGATAGAGACTTTTCAACAGAAGACCCGCGCCGACGAGCAGCACGACCGAGACGGCCACTTCTGCAACAACTAAAGCCGCGCGAACAGATTTGCGGCCCGCGCCCGATGTGCCGCCCCGCGATCCTTCTTTGATCGCGTCGTGAACTCTTGTAGCGGAGACCTGCCACGCAGGGAAAAGCCCAAAAAACAGTCCGGTGAAAACCGAAATCGCGAGGGTGTAAAGGATGATGTGAGAATCGACTGTCACACTGTCCACGCGCGGAATGTTTGCGGGCGCTGCTTTTGCCAATGCCGCCGTGGCCAAGTACGCGATACCCAAACCAATCGCGCCGCCGACGAGCGCGAGCAACAAACTTTCCGCTAACAGTTGGCGGACGAGCCGGGAACGCCTGGCACCAAGCGCCGTGCGAATCGACATTTCCCGGTGACGCTGCGTCGCGCGGGCAAGCATAAGATTTGCAACATTCGCGCACGCGATCAGCAGAACAAAACAGACTGCCGCGAGAAGAACCCACATGGAAGTAGAAACGCTTTTGCCGACGACCGCCGCCAACAGAGGCTGCATCGCGACGAAGTGATCGCGATTTGTTTCGGGATACTGTATCGCGAGGCGATCGGCAACATTCTTCATATCGGCTGCCGCCTGCGGCAGAGTAACGCCCGGCTTCATCCGCGAAATTGCGACGATCCCGGGATGGTCGTCACGATGCTCCTCGCCTCCGAGGACGTCTTCCAATCGCCAGAGAGAAGTGAAGAGTTGAAAGCGCCGCCACGTGCCGTGAAATTCGCTACTGGGTAGGACGCCGACGATGGAATACAACTGGCCATCCAACTCGAGCGTTTTGCCGACGACGTCTGGGTCGCGTGCAAATCGGCGTGCCCAGAAACCGTCACTAAGAATAACCACGGGCGGAGCGCCAACTTTGTCGTCATCCGCGGTAAGTGCGCGGCCAAGAATCGGCTGGACGTGAAGCGTAGGAACAAAAGACGAAGTTATCTGGCGCACTTGCACGTTTTCGGCGTCGCCCTGGCCGGTCAGGATCATGTTGGTTGAGCGATAGGGCGCCATACTGTCGAATACTTTATTCATCGCGCGCCAATCGTTGAAATTCGACATGGAGATGGACATGCCCGGGACTTGAGGAGAATCCTCCGTCATGAAAACGAGCTGGTCCGGGTGTTTATAAGGAAGCGGGCGAAGCAACACTGCGTCCACCACGCTGAAAATTGCCGTGTTTGCGCCGATGCCGAGCGCAAGCGTAATGACCGCGACGGCGGTGAA
>DASYNR010000066.1:0-4604 GCA_036008485.1 Candidatus Acidiferrales bacterium
GAGGAAACTTTACCCTGCCAGCCGCCAGTGCGCAACTTTCTTGCGCGAGGGAAGTGCGCAATTCGAGCCGTGCTGAGCCAGCGCTACGCTCGCACCAAATTCGCGTAACGCTCGATCAACTTCTTCGTGCCGTGATCAGAAAAACTCACCGTCAATTTGCGCTCCTCGTCTTCGCCTTCCACTCCGATGATCGTTCCGTTGCCGTACGTTGCGTGACGAACACGCACTCCGATTAGCGGATGTCCTGCGCCAGGTTGTTTTGCGCGCGAGCTGGAACCGCTTGACGAACGTGGCGATCTAGCAGCGGGCGCGCTTCGTTCTGTTGCCGGCGGATAGCGTTTTACGCGGCGCTCAAATTCTCCTGATGAGTAAGAATATTCCGGATCGGGTTCGTATCGGCGCGTTTCGCCCGCATCGGCTAGAGATCCTCGTTCGGTCTCAATCATCTCGCCCGGAATTTCGGCGAGAAATCTGGAAGGCTGCGAACCTTCAACCCTTTCATTGCCATATATTCTTCGATAGACCGCGCGAGTCAACGTGAGAGTTTCTTTTGCGCGTGTCATTCCGACGTAACAAAGTCGACGTTCTTCTTCCATTTCGTCATCGGTATTCATCGAGCGCGAATGCGGAAAAACTCCTTCTTCCATGCCAGTCAAAAAAACGTGATCGAACTCGAGTCCTTTTGCGGCGTGGAGCGTCATCATTGTTACCGACGCTTTTTCGTCAAACGTATCGGAATCTGCGACGAGAGCGGTGCGATCGAGTAGATCAATTAAAGTTTGGCCGTCTTCGGCGCCGTCTGCGACCGCGTTTACCAATTCACGCAAATTGTCTGCTCGTGAAGCGTCTTCGGCTGTGCCGCGCTGCTCCAACATTTCGAGGTAACCGGTTTTTTCCAGGATTTGCGCTACAAATTCCGCGGGACCTAAAGTCTGCGCGTCTTTTCGCAGCTGTTCGATCAGTTCAACGAATCCTCGCAGCGGCGCAAGACCATCCGGATTTCTTTCGACGGCTGCGCTGATTGCTGACCACAAAGAAATTTTCCGCTCGTTCGCTAAATCGCGCAGAGGCTCGATTGTTCTTGCGCCAATTCCGCGAGCAGGAGTATTTAGCACGCGCATCAGAGCGACGTCATCATCGGGATTTAATGCGAGGCGCGCATAGGCGAGGGCGTCTTTAATTTCGGCGCGCTGATAAAAACTGAAGCCGCCAACCATTTTGTAATGAATTCCGAATTGACGCATCGCGTCTTCCATTGCGCGCGATTGAAAATTCGCGCGATACAGAATCGCGGTATGCTGCGAAGGATCTACACGCTGAATTCGATTTACTTCGCCGCCGATGTATTCCGCTTCTCCTTTTGCGTCGCGCGCTTCCAGATACTTCGGCAAATTTCCTTCGCCGCGCGTCGCCGTCAATTGTTTGCCGAGGCGTTTTGTGTTGTGGCCGACGACTGCTGCGGCGGCGTTTAAAATTCTTTGACGCGAACGATAATTTTCTTCCAGACGAATTACTTTGCCGCCGGGAAATTCGTCCTGAAATTTCAGCATGATATTGATGTCAGCGCCGCGCCAACTGTAAATGGATTGGTCCTCGTCGCCAACCGCGCAAATATTTCGTTCCGGGTTTAGAAGCAGACGCACCAATTCGTATTGGGGGCGGTTGGTATCCTGAAATTCATCGACATGGACATATTTGAAACGGGCTTGCCAGTTTGCGCGTGCGTCAGGAAAATCGCGGAGCACTTGCGCGGCGCGCAAAAGCAAATCGTCGAAATCGACAGCGCCTGCTTGCTTCAGAACTTCTTCGTAGGCCGCGAAAACCTTGGCGGTTTTGCGCCAAGCGTCGTCACCTTTTTTCTCGGCGTCTGTTGCCATCATTTCGGGAGTGATGGCGTGATTTTTTGCGAAGCTGATTCGATTTTGGAATGGACGAAGTTCCGCGCCCTTCTCCGTCATTTTCAAACGCTGGATTGCAATTTTGATTGCGGCTGATTGATCGTCTTCATCGTAGATGGCGAAACTGTGCGAGAGACCGAGACGCGAAGCTTCTCGGCGGAGGAGGCGCGCGCAAAAAGAATGGAAAGTGGAAATCCACGGATCCGCAGCGGCCATTCCGGCGCGGATCAATAAATTGCGGATGCGTTCCTTCATTTGGTCGGCGGCTTTATTCGTGAAAGTGACGCCGAGAATTTGTTCCGCGGCGACGCCTTGCTGAATTAAATGCGCGACGCGATAGGTGATGACGCGAGTTTTTCCGGTGCCCGCGCCGGCAAGAACTAAAACGGGGCCATCGGTCGCGAGCACAGCTTCACGCTGTCGTAAATTTAAATCGTCCAGAAGATTCATTCGGTAGGTGACCTGAAATTCAAAAATGATTGTAGCCGAGCGCGGCGATTCGAGCAAAACCGTGGAGACGCGATGATTTAAAACAGTTGAGGGAGTGGCGGCGTCTAGTAGGAGTAAAAAGTTACCAACATGCATTATAATGCATGTTGGGGGCGGATTTTGGCGAAAAGTGCATTATAGTGCAGTTTTTGGCGGCGGAAAACGCGGAAATTGGGGATTTCGGAGGCGAGTGGAGGATGCACCGGGTAGAAATAAAGGAAATGAGTGTTTAACGTAGAGACGCAGAGGAAGATCGGAGAGTCACGATCTTTCGGCTAAGTCCTTTATTTGCATGACGATCACCCACAGATCGCTGTAAGTCCTTTATTTGCAATACATAGCAAAATGGGTGGGGGTGGGGGATACGAGTTTTTTCAGAAACGGGTTACGGACGGCATGGTTGGATGAGTGGTAAGGGCAGGGAAACAAAGGACATGGTTGTTCGGGAGGGCGGGAATATGCCAGCGAGTGGCAGATTTTTCGTTGTTGCAAGTTTGGGGTTCAAGGTTGCGCTTAAGCCTTTATATGCGACTCTTTTTGGCGCGGTTTTACTGGGAACGACCGCTTCGGTTGGCGCGCAATCGCAGAGTGGGACGGCTTCGGCGCCAGTTTTTGAGTACGACGTTGCGTCTATCAAATTGAATAAATTGGGTGGCGCGAGTTATGGCTCGCACACGACGTTGGACAGCTATTCGATTACAAACGTTCCGCTGCAAGCGCTGATTCAATTCGCCTTCGGAATTCAAAATTATCAGGTTGTTGGAGCGCCGGATTGGCTTGCGTCTGAAAGATACGACATTGAGGCGAAAATGGAGCCCGACGTTGCCGATGCGTTGCAGAAACTCAGCCTCGATGATCGCAGAGACATGCGGCAGCGCATGCTTCAAGCTTTGATACTCGACCGGCTGCAGATGAAGATTCATCACGAAACCAGAGAGCTTCCAGTATTTTCTCTGGTCATCGCGAAGAATGGTTCCAAACTTCAGGAATCAAAAGTTGACCCTGCCAATCCCAGCGCGCCCATTGGCCGCGGCGGACCGAGCGTGCGCACATCGCGCAACGGTAGCGGACCGATCACGCTGACGGTTTTACGCTGCGTCGGTTCAGATTTGGCGGGCGTGCTGGCTACACACGTCGGTCGCGTGGTTCTGGACAAGACCGGGCTGACGGCGATGTATGACTTCACGCTCCAATTTATGCCGGACGACGCGTCAAGCGCTCCCGTAGCGAGTTCCGGATCGTCCGCGGCTGATCCGACTGCGCCTTCGATATTTACGGCGGTGCAGGAACAGCTCGGATTGAAATTGGAATCGGGGAAGGGGCCGGTTGAAGTGATGGTGATTGATCACGTTGAGAGGCCTTCGGGGAATTAGGAACGCCGCTACCGGCGAGCACAGGTTAGTGCTGCTCCAGATTTAGATCATCCAGGAATTGATGGACATCAGACGCACAATATAGCGGAACGGTGCCGCTAGAATAGCAGCTAGTTGCTTACGCATTCCTTTGAAATATCCCCGACGATCGTTCGATCCAAACGCGTCCCTTACCTCGATATACGGGGGGAAACGCAAGAATAGACTGGTTCGTAATCCTCGTGCCACGCTCTCGCCGATTGGAACCGCCGACAATAGCACTGCGTGAGCTGGGTTCCACCAGAGAGCGGCGTCTGTTACCACTGTTTCCTGGAGGCCAGTCTTAGCGTTTGGGAGACGAATCAGAGCCGTCGGGATTGGGAGTACGTAAAACTTGCGAATCTCCGGGTTGTTTTTCTTCCACTTACGGTGGGCCGACCTCACGCGCCGTAAGCTTGTAAATTGTTTTCGGTCTACCGACCACCCGCGAGATCGAATATCTGCTAGAGACATTGCGGTCGGCGCAAGGACTCCGTGTGCTCCCAGGTGATTAGGATCGAGTATCGTTCGTAGAACAACCTCATCTGAGGTCACTAACCCCGGTGAAAGCCACCGGGAGGCGGAACTGCCCTCATCTCTATGCGGATATGGCTTGGCACCGGACATTAGTCAGTGGATGCCAAATCTACAAGGGCTCTGGGAATGCCGTCCTTGACGGGAGTGTCGTCTCCAAAGATTGGAGCGAGGCCTGTCTTTTCCCCATAAAATGAGAACTTATCGTCGCCATAAAAGCCTAAGTCAATCTGAAAATCGGATCCCGACCATCGGAAATTGACCTCACCGTCGGACGCAACGTGGATTGATG